>NZ_JAHZDL010000021.1:0-28390 GCF_019422385.1 Flavonifractor sp. | reverse complement strand
GGGCGAGGGCTGGCTGCTCACCGCCGAGATGCTGGAGCTCATCCACTCCGGCACCCCCAACATCGTCTGCACCCAGCCCTTCGGCTGTCTGCCCAACCACATCGTGGGCAAGGGCATGCTGCGCAAGCTGAAGGACGACTATCCGTACAGCAATGTGGTGGCTATCGACTACGACCCCGGCGCCACCAAGATCAACCAGGAGAACCGCATCAAGCTGATGCTGGCCAACGCCAAGGGACTGGCCAGGCAGGAGGCGGAAAAGCGGGCGGCCGAGGGCGCCGTCCGCGCCTGAGACAAACAGATAGCCCCGCGGGCTGCCACGCCGCGGGGACGTGACGGGTATCGGGGCCAGCGCCCCGATACCCGTTTTTGCGGTATCAATTCCATTTGGAGGGATTTCATTTGGCGGAAAACAAGATGGCAGTCATGCCGGTGCGCCGGCTGCTGCTGAATATGGCCTGGCCCATGATGCTGTCCATGCTGATCCAGGCGCTGTACAACATGGTGGACAGCATGTTTGTGGCCCGGCTCAGCGCCGACGGCTTCGTGGCCCTCTCTCTGGTCTACCCCATCCAGACCCTGATGATCTCCATCTGCGTGGGGGTGGGGGTGGGCTACAACGCCCTGCTGGCCCGCCGGCTGGGGGAGGGCCGGCCGGAGGAGGCCAACCGGGTGGTGGCCCACGGCTATTTCCTCTACCTGGCATGCTGGGTGATCTTCCTGGTGCTGGGGATCACCATGGCCCGGCCCTTCATGGGGCTGTTCGCCCCCGGACAGCCCCAGGTGATCACCTACGGCGCCCAGTACCTGTCCATCGTCATCGGGGCCTCCGTGGGCGTGTGTATGCAGTTCGCCGGGGAGCGCACCCTCCAGGCCACCGGCAATACCGTGGGGCCCATGATCATCCAGGGCATCGGCGCGGTGGTCAACCTGATCCTGGATCCCCTGCTCATCTTCGGCATCGGCCCCTTCCCCCGCCTGGAGGTGGCCGGGGCGGCCATCGCCACCGTGCTGGGTCAGCTGGTGGGCATGACGGTGGGGCTGGTCATGGTGCGCCGGAACAGCCTGGTGCGCCTGTCCTTCCGGGGCTTCCGCCCCGACGGGGCCATCATCGGCCCCATTCTGCGGGTGGGCATACCCGCCTCCCTGGTGCAGGCCCTGGCCACGGTGATGAACCTGGGCATGAACCTGATCCTCCCCCTGTTCACCGCCTCCGGCGTGTTCATCCTGGGGGCCTACTTCAAGCTCCAGTCCTTCCTGTTCATGCCGGTCGCCGGCCTGAACAACGCCCTCATCCCCATCGTCAGCTTCAATTACGGCGCCCAGCAGCGGGAGCGCATCACCGGGGTCATCCGCTTCGCCCTGGCGGCGTCCATCGCCATCATGGCGGCGGGCACCGTGGTGATGGCCGTCCTGCCCGGCCCCCTGCTCCGGCTCTTTGAGGCCGACGCCGCCGTGCTGGCCGAGGGCGTCCCCGCCCTGCGGATGATCGCCCTGTCCTTTGTGTGCGCCGGGGTGTCGGTGATCCTCTGCGCCGCCCTCCAGGCCCTGGGGGCGGCCAATGCCAGCCTGGTGGTCTCCCTGCTGCGGCAGGTGGCCCTCCTCTTCCCCGCCGCCCTGCTCTTCGGCTTTCTCAGCCCCGGCCTGGTGTGGCTGTCCTTCCCGGTGGCCGAGGGGCTGTCCTGCCTGGCCGCGCTGTTCCTCTGCCGACGCACCGCCCGGCTGCGGCTGGCCGGCCTGTGAGCGCGGGAAATTTTACGTCCCCGCTCTTGACAGCGCCCGCCGCTCCGGTATAATGAGAATCGAATATCCCTGTTAAGGAGGTCGTCAGCTTGGCGAAAACGCCCAAGGAGCAGGCAAAACCCCCTGTGAAATCTTCCACCCGCATGTCCAAGAAGGGCCCCCTCACCCCGGAGCAGCTCCGCCGGGTGGACGCCTACTGGCGCGCGTCCAACTACCTGGCCGCCGGGCAGCTCTATCTGCTGGACAATCCCCTGCTGCGGGAGCCCCTGCGGCCGGAGCACCTGAAACCCACTCCGGTGGGCCACTGGGGCACCGTGCCGGGGCAGAATTTCATCTACACCCACCTCAACCGGGTGATCACCCGGTATGAGCTCAATATGATCTATGTCTCCGGCCCCGGCCACGGGGGGAGCGCCATGGTGGCCCAGACCTATCTGGAGGGCAGTTACAGCGAGCGCTATCCCAACGTGAGCCAAGATGAGGAGGGCATGCGCCGCCTGTTCCGGCAGTTTTCCTTCCCCGGCGGCATCGGCAGCCACTGCCCCCCCGAGACCCCCGGCTCCATCAACGAGGGGGGCGAGCTGGGCTACTCCCTGGCCCACGCCTTCGGCGCGGTGATGGACAACCCGGAGCTGATCGCCGCCTGCGTGGTGGGGGACGGGGAGGCGGAGACCGGCCCCCTGGCCGCCGCCTGGCACTCCAACAAATTCCTCAACCCCGCCTCCGACGGGGCGGTGCTCCCCATCCTCCACCTCAACGGCTACAAGATCTCCTCCCCCTCCCTCTTTGCCCGCATCACCCGCGAGGAGGTGGAGGACTTCTTCAAGGGCTGCGGCTGGACCCCCCGCTTTGTGGAGGGGGACGAGCCCGCCCAGATGCACCAGAAGATGGCCGCCGCCCTGGACTGGGCGGTACGGGAGATCCAGCGCATCCAGCAGGGCGCCCGGGAGTTCGGCGACACCAGCCGGCCCCGCTGGCCCATGATCGTGTTCCGCTCCCCCAAGGGGTGGACCTGCCCCAGGTCGGTGGAGGGGGTGCCGGTGGAGGGCACGTTCCGCACCCACCAGCTGCCGGTGGCGGTGGATGACGCCCATCCGGAGCGGCTGGCCGTCCTGGAGTCCTGGCTGCGCAGCTACCGGCCGGAGGAGATCTTCGATGCCGAAGGCGCGCCGGCCCCCGCCCTGCGGTCCTTCGCCCCCCAGGGGGAGCGGCGCATGGGGGCCAACCCCCACGCCAACGGCGGGCTGCTCCTGCGGGAGCTGCGCACACCCTCCTTCCCAAAATACGCCGTGGAGGTGCCCGCCCCCGGCTCTGTGTCCGCGGAGGACATGTCGGTGCTGGGGCAGTACATCCGGGACGTGGTGAAGCTGAACCAGAAGGCCCGCAATTTCCGCATCTTCTCCCCCGACGAGGCCCTGAGCAACAAGCTGGGGGCGGTCTTTGAGGTCACCGGCCGCCGGTGGAACGCGGAGCTGGAGAAGGGCGACGCGGGGCTCTCCCCCGACGGGCGCATCCTGGACGGCATGCTCTCCGAGCATATGTGCCAGGGCTGGCTGGAGGGCTATCTGCTCACCGGCCGCCACGGCGTCCTCAGCAGCTATGAGGCCTTCATCCGCATCGTGGACTCCATGGTGAGCCAGCATGCCAAGTGGCTCAAGGTGGCCCGGCAGCTGCCCTGGCGGCAGGATATCGCCTCCTTGAATTACCTGCTCACCTCCAACGTGTGGCAGCAGGATCACAACGGCTTCACCCACCAGGATCCCGGCTTCCTGGATCACGTGGCCAACAAGAAGGCGGACGTGGTACGGCTCTACCTGCCCCCCGACGCCAACTGCCTGCTCTCCTGCTTCGACCACTGCATCAAAAGCCGGAACTATATCAACGTGATCATCGCCTCCAAGCACCCCCGGCCCCAGTGGCTCACCATGGACGAGGCCATCAAGCACTGCACCCACGGCATCGGCATCTGGCAGTGGGCCTCCAACGACCAGGGGGCGGAGCCCGACGCGGTGCTGGCCTGCTGCGGCGACACTCCCACCCTGGAGACCCTGGCCGCCGTCACCATCCTGCGCCAGGCCCTGCCCGAGGTGCGCCTGCGGGTGGTGAACGTGGTGGATCTGATGAAGCTCCAGCCCCACACGGAGCACCCCCACGGCCTGACGGACGAGGACTACGACGTGCTCTTCACCCGGGACAAGCCCATCATCTTTGCCTTCCACGGCTATCCCTCCCTGGTGCACGAGCTGACCTACCGCCGCCACAACAAGAACATCCACGTCCGGGGCTACCGGGAGGAGGGCACCATTACCACCCCCTTCGACATGCGGGTGCTCAACGCCATCGACCGTTATGATCTGGTGATCGACACGGTAAAGCGGCTGCCCCAGCTTGGCAACCGGGGGGCCTTCCTGGTTCAGCGGATGAAGGACAAGCTGGTGGAGCACAAGCAGTATATCACTACCCACGGACAGGACATGCCTGAGATCCGCGACTGGAAGTGGAACGGCGGGGCGGGAATCTGACCCATACCCTGCCGTACAAGGGCCCGGCGCAGATGCGCCGGGCCCTTGCCTTTTTGCGCTTTTCCGGGTATGATAGAAGGGATAAAAAGGAGTGAGCCTATGAAATTTTTGCTGGACAGCCACACCCACACCCTGGCCAGCGGGCACGCCTACTGCACCCTGCTGGAGATGGTGCGGGCGGCGGCGGAGCGGGAACTGGAGCTCATCTGCATCACCGACCACGCCCCCGGCATGGAGCTGACCACACACAGGGACTATTTTCTCAACTTTAAGGTGATTGACCGGGAGATTTACGGCGTGAAGGTGCTGATGGGGGCGGAGCTCAATGTGATGGACTTCGACGGCACCGTGGATCTGCCCCCCAAGCTGCTGAACAACCTGGACATGGCCGTCGCCAGCCAGCACATCTGGTGCATGCCCCAGGGCGGCGATGCGGATGCCAACACCCAGGCCATGGTGCGCGCCATGGACACCTGCCCCAAAATCTGCATCCTGGGCCATCCGGACGACGGCCGCTATCCCCTGGACTATCCCGCCCTGGTGCGCTCCGCCGGGGAGCGGGACGTGCTGCTGGAGGTGAACAACACCTCCCTCTCCCCTGCCTGCTCCCGGGTCAACTCCACCGCCAACGTGAAGGAGATGCTGTCGGTCTGCCGCCGGGAGGGGGTGCCGGTGGTGGTGGGCAGCGACGCCCACTTCGTCTCCGCCGTGGGGGGCCACCAGTACGCCCAGGCCCTGCTGGAGGAGGTGGGATTCCCGGCGGAGCTGGTGCTCAACGGCGATCCCGCCGCTTTCCTGGCCCATCTGGAGCGGAGGCTGGGCCGCGGCAGCTGAAAAGCGGGTATAAAAAGGCGGGTTCCGCAG
Organism: Flavonifractor sp.; assembly: GCF_019422385.1. NCBI lineage: Bacteria > Bacillati > Bacillota > Clostridia > Eubacteriales > Oscillospiraceae > Flavonifractor > Flavonifractor sp. The sequence goes on along the minus strand of NZ_JAHZDL010000021.1, from coordinate 23,261 downwards.
AGCGGAACCCGCCTTTGCTTTCAGGAGGCTGTGCCCTTTTTGTGCTCGGACAGCGCCAGCCCTGCCACCGTCAGGGCCGCACCCACAGCGGAGAGGGGCGTCACCGGCTCCCCCAGCACTAGGGCGGAGGTGGCCAGGGTGACCACCGGCACCAGATAGATGTAGGTGCTGGTCTTTACTGCCCCCAGCTTCCCCACGGCGAAGTTCCAGGTGACGAAGCACAGGGCGCAGGCTCCCAGGCCCAGGTACACCAAATTGAGCAGGTTCACCGGCTCCAGCACGGCCGCCAGGCTGGGCCGGAAGCCGAATATCAGCAGGGCGGGGAGCATGAACACCAGGCCGTAGGCGAAAATCCGCCGGGTGGTCTGCACCACCGGATAGCCGAAGGAGGAGATGTGCCGGGTGATCAGGGAGTAGGCCGACCAGATTGCCGCCGCCAGCAGGGCCAGCACATCCCCCCTGGGATCCAGCTTGAGCACGGCGCTGCCGTTGTAGGACAGCAGCACCACCCCAGCCAGGGCCACCGCCAGCCCGGCGAAAAAGGCGGGGCGCAGCTTCTCCCGCCGCAGCAGGAAGTGGGAGAACAGGGCGGTAAACACCGGGCTCACTGACACCAGCACCCCCACATTCGAGGCCAGAGTATAGGTCAGGGCGATGTTCTCCAGCAGGTAGTAGAGGGTAACGCCGCACAGCCCCGCCGCCGCGAACCACAGCTCCTGCCGCCGCTCCCCCAGCCGCAGACGCCGGGGATAGATCAGGCACAGGGCGAGGAAGCCCAGCACGAAGCGGAGAAAGAGGATCTCCACCGGCTGGAACGAGGTCAAAAGCACCTTGGTGGAGATGAAGGTGGTGCCCCAGATCAAAATGGTCAGCAGGGCGGCGCCGTGGCCCGCCCAGGCGGTCTGTCTCATGTCTGCTCCTTTCCCGCCTGAAACGCCGCCTGGTACTGGCCTGGGGGCAGGCCGATGAGGGGCTTAAAAAGGCGGTTGAAGTGGCTCTGGTCTGCAAAGCCGGCCCGGAGGGCCGCCTCCGCCGGGGGCGCAAACTGGGGCCGAAAGGCGCGGCCGGTGACTGCCTCCACCCCCAGCTCCCGATCCAGATACATTTGGCGCAGCTCCCGGTCCATGGTCTCCCCCCGTCATTCAGGATGTCCCCCAGTATACCAACCCACGGCGGTGCCGTCTTGTATCATATTGCGCTTTGGCCCCGGAGCTCACGGTCTGGGGACAGAGTCCAGTGCTGCCTGAGCCCGGGCCAGATCCGCCCGGATGGGCAGGTGCTGGGGACAAACCGCCTCGCACCTGCCGCAGCCCACACAGTGCTTTCCCTTGGCCTCGTCCTTGAGCACCACGTTCCAGGAGCGCCACAGCAGAGAGGCGTCCCGGCACTTGGCCAGTTTGTTCCACAGGCTGAAGTTCTCCGGGATATCCACCCCGGCGGGGCAGGGCATGCAGTACTCGCAACCGGTGCAGCCGTTGTTGATCCGCCGGCGGAGCTCATCTGCCGCCCGGGCCAGCAGTTCCGTCTCCTCCGGCTCCAGGGGGGTGAAGCCGGCAAAGGTGGCCAGGTTCTCCTCCACCTGGGCCATGCTGCCCATGCCGCTGAGGACGGTGAGCACACCCGGCAGGCTGGCAGCCCACCGAAGGGCCCAGCCGGCGGGAGTCCGCTCCGGCCGGGCGGTGCGGAGCAGTTCCTCCACCTCCTCCGGCGGGGCGGCCAGCAGGCCCCCCTTTACCGGCTCCATCACCACCACCGGCACGCCCATGCGCTCCGCCAGGTGATAGCCCTTCAGCCCCGCCTGCTCCTCCGTGTCCAGGTAGTTGAGCTGGAGCTGGCAGAAGTCCCACTGCCGGGCGGTGAGGATCTCCTCAAATGCCTCATAGCTGTCGTGGAAGGAGAAGCCCAGCCGGCGGATTTTCCCCTGCCGCTGCAGCTCCTCCGCCCACTCCACCAGGTCCTGCTCCTTCACCGCCTGCCACCGCTTCCGATCCAGTGCGTGGAACAGGTAGAAGTCAAAATAGCCGGTGCGCAGCCGCTCCAGCTGGAGATCGAAGATCGCCTGGGCGTCCGATACGGACTCCACCTTCCATACCGGCAGCTTGGTGGCCAGGTAATAGCTGTCCCGGGGCACGCCCGCCAGGGCCCGGCCCAGAAAGCCCTCGCTCTGGCTGTCGTGGTAGTAGTGGGCGGTGTCGAAGTAGTTCACCCCGCCCTCCATAGCCCGGCGGAGCATGTCGGCCGCCTCCGCCTCCCGGATCTTCCCCTCCCCGTCGGTGGGGAAGCGCATTCCGCCGAAGCCCAGCAGGGACACCCGGGCATTCAGGCGCTTGTTTTCCCGATATTCCATAAAGCTCTCTCCTGTTCCGCCCCGCAAGGCACCCGGGGCCGCGTTTTTCCATAGGATGCTGGGAAAGGGGGAATGGGTATGCCGTCCCGCGCCGGGCCCTCCGGCGAAACTCTGGCGGCGGCCGCCACTCTGGCCGCCATCCAGCTCACCCAGGGCCGCACCAACGAGCAGGCCGCCGTGCTGGCCGCCTTCTTCACCACCCTGGGGGACGCCATCGCCCTCATCGCCGCCCAGCGCGCCGCCCTGGAGGGGGACTAGTCCCCCTTCAGGAAGGCCTCCGCCTCGTCCAGCCGGGCCAGGCCCTGATCCCAGCCGTCCTTCCACAGGGCCTTGATCTTGTCCACGTCCCGCTCGGTGCGGTGAAAGCCCTCGGTGCTGGTGGGGGTGAACACCAGGGCCCGCCCCTCCCGCTCCAGCCGGAAGAGCTTCTGCCGGGCCTCGTTATAGGCGTCCGCCCGGCGGCGCATGGTGTCGCAGAACTTCGGGTACTTCCGGTAGGCCAGGTCGATGAGGGGCTGGAGCTTCTCCGGCCGGCGGACGTACTCCCGCTCCCGGGTGAGCACCACGATCACCCGGTCGCACCCCTTGGCAAAGGCCCGCTCATAGGGGATGGCGTCCGCCGCCCCGCCGTCCATGCAGGGTCTGCCCTGGATGTGGAACACGGGGAACAGAAAGGGCAGGGCACAGGTGGCCTGGAGCAGCTTGAACTTGTCGTCCCGCCGGTCCAGGGGGAAATACTCCGCCGCCCCGGTGTCCAGGTTGGTCACCACCGCCTCCACCTCCCCGGGATAGGCGGCAAAGGTGTCGTAGTCAAAGGGGACGAGCTGGTTGGGAATGGTGGAATAGACGAACTCCAGACCGAAGTAGGCCCGGTTGTCCCGGCGGAGCAGGTTGCCCATGCCCATATACCGCTTGTCGTTGATGTAGTTGACCATGATGTCCAGGTTGCGGCGGGGCTGCCGGGACACATAGCTGACACCGTAGGCGATGCCGGCGGACACGCCGATGACATAGTCCGTCATGAGACTCCGGGTGAGCAGCGCGTCGCACACGCCGGTGGAGTAGATGGTGCGCACCGCGCCGCCCTCCAGAACCATTCCAGTTTTCATGGGCGTTCACTTCCTTCTTTGATGCCCTCTATTATACGGCAATCCCAGCCGGGCTGTAAAGGCATTCTTGACAAGCGTGCATTTCGTATTATAATAATATTGTTGTTTTTCCGCCATTGGGGCCTTGAAAGCCGGGGATTTCAAGGCCCCATGTTTGTATTCCAGGGGGGCCAAGCCATGCTCGTCAAGTTCCTTGTCTGTGTTCTGGCCGGTCTGGGCGCCGGCATCGGCACCGGACTGGCGGGCCTGTCCGCGGCCGCCGTGATCTCCCCCATGCTGGTCACCTTCCTGGGCTTCCCCTCCTATCAGGCGGTTGCCATCTCCCTGGCCTCTGACGTGCTGGCCTCGGCGGTGTCCGCCTACACCTATGGCAGGCACAAAAACCTGGATATCAAAAACGGCTCCCTGATGCTGGGGGTGGTACTGGTTCTCACCCTGGTGGGCAGCCTGGTGGCCTTCCAGATGCCCAACGACACCATGAGCACCTTCTCCGTGCTCATGACCCTGGTGCTGGGCCTCCGGTTCATCATCTGCCCTGTCACTGCCACCCACAGTCTCTTTCCCAACAGCGGCCGGGCCATCCGCATCACCGAGTCGGTGGTGTGCGGCATCGTCATCGGCTTTATCTGCGGCTTTATCGGCGCCGGCGGCGGCATGATGATGCTGCTGGTCTTTACCACCGTGCTGGGGTACGAGCTCAAGACCGCCGTGGGCACCAGCGTGTTCATCATGACCTTCACCGCCCTCACCGGGGCGGTGTCCCACGTGGCCATCGGCGGCTCCCTGGATCTCTTTGCCCTGGTGGTGTGCGCGGCCGTCACCCTGGTCGCCGCCCAGGTCTCGGCGGTCTTCGCCAACCGGGCCGAGCCCCGGATCCTGAACAAGGTCACCGGCGGGGTGCTGGCCGTTCTGGGCACCGTCATGCTGGCCGTCCATGTCCTCTTTTAACCCGCAGTACAGCAGAGCGCGGCCCCGCGGAAATCCGCGGGGCCGCGCTCTGCTTCTCTTCTTTTCTTTGTCTTATTCCTGTTCCGCAGAGGGCTCCTCCGGATAGGGGATTTTCAGGGTCATGCCGTCGAGCCACAGGCCCGCGCTGCGGGTGATGGGCAGCCGCTGTCCCTCTGAAAAGCCGATGGTCTCGCCATCCTGGAAGGTCACATCCTCCTCCAGGACATAGAGGGTGATGTCGATGAGGAAGCTGCGCAGGGCGTCGGGCTCGGCCCCCGACTCGGGCACCTCGATCTCGTCCTTGCCGAAGCTGCGCAGGCCGTCGGTGTAGGCCGCCATCCCCCCGTCTGTGCGGTACAGGCCGAACCACACCAGGTTGAGCAGGGGCAGCTCCCCGTCCTCCGCCATCTGCGCGGCCTCGGTATAGAACTCCGGCTGATACACGGTTCCGTTGGCGTAGACGCCCAGCACCCCCGCCTGTCGGCAGGCGGCGCACACCAGCTTGACCTGGAGGGTTCCCGCCGCCCGTGGATCCTTCTCCCGGCCCAGGACGGACACCAGCAGCTGCCCCCTGTGGCGGGCGGCCGTCTCGGCGGCCGAACGCCACAGGTAGTTGTGCTCCGCGTTCTGCTCCGCCTCCCCCTGGGGCACCGGGAAGGGGTAGAGGCTCACCGCCGCCGTCATGCCGTCCACGTCAAACAGCAGGGTGCTGCCGCCATCCTCTCCCTCCCGCTCCTCGGTGATGCATGGGATGCCCCAGCCGTCCCGGAGATCCCGCTTGAACTGGTCTGCGTCCCACTCCGGCTTCTCCAGGAGAACAAAGGCCAGGAAGGTGCCCCCCGCCCCCGGACGTTCCAGGGCGGGCTGCCCCTCTCCGGACAGCGTAAAGTCCGGCTCAAAGCTGACCAGCTGGTGGTCATCCCCCGCCCGGAAGCACAGCCGGAGCTTCCGATCCGGCTGAATGGCAAACCACGACAGGGCCATGCCCTCGGTGCCCACGCCCGCCTCCACCGAAAGGAAGGTGAGCCCCCGCCGCTCCAGGGCGGGCAGCCGGTTCACCAGCGAGACAACCCAGCTCACCGGCACCTTGGACAGGGAGGCCTCGTTGCCGAAGTAGCGGCCCAGCAGCGCCCCGTCCCCGTAGGGCATGGTAAAGGTGCAGTAGGGGGCGTCGGCCTCCCACTCGGTGGGGCGGAGCACATCCTTGACGGCAGCCAGGTTCTCCTCGTCGCGCAGGATGCACGCGATGGCCCGCCGCTTGTCGTCGGCATTCTCGTCCTCCCCCGCCTGAAGCCGCCGGTCTGCCTCCGGGTCGATCCAGTGGAACTCCATCTCCTCCAGGCTGCGGCCCTCCCGGATCTCCCGGGCCAGGGTGGTGAACTCGTAGTCGCCGGGCTCCAGCGCCAGGCCCCGCTCCACCGCCTCCAGGGCGCCCTCCCGGTCGCCGAAGTGGCTGCGCAGCTTGCCCAGCTGGAGCCAGCCCCAGACATACTCCGGCTCGGTCTCCACCCCTTTCCGGGCATAGTCCAGGGCCTCCTCCAGCCGGCCGCAGTACAGCAGGGCGCAGGAATAGCGGTAGTACCACATGCCGCACCCAGCGGCCCGGGCCGCCTCCTCCGAGGCGGGCATCCACCGTGCCGCCCTGTAGTAATACTCATACTCGTCGATGTTGTTGCAGGCGTAGGAGTACCAGAGGGCCACATCCAGATCCGCCCCGGCCTCCTCCTGGGTGAACTCCCCCCGGCGCACTCCCTCCCGGATGCGCTCCTCCAGGTAGTCCAGCATCTTGTAAAAGTAGCCCGAGGCGCCCTCGTGCATCGCCTCCAGCTGCTCCACATCCTCCGGGGTCAGTATATGGCGCGCTGTCATATCCATCCCTCCCGCTCCTGATTGGTGTATGGATATTATAGCAAACCTGTCCGCAAATGTCATCCTTCTCTTGCAAGTGCCGGCAGAACGTGCGATAATGATTTTTGAAATCATCCGTTTGCATATATCGTTTGCATACATAGAAGGAGGTTCCCGCATGAAGCCCACCCAAGCCTGCCGCCCGGAAAACCTGCACTACCTGAAAATGCTGGCCCGCCAGTATCCCACCGTCCAGGCTGCCAGCACGGAGATCATCAACCTCCAGGCCATTCTGAACCTGCCCAAGGGCACGGAGCACTTTGTCTCCGACCTTCACGGGGAGTACGAGGCCTTCCTTCACATCCTCAACTCCGCCTCCGGCGTGGTGCGGGAGAAGCTGGACGACCTCTTTGCCGCCACCGTGTCCAAGGCGGAGCGGGATCAGCTGGCCACGCTGATCTACTACCCCCGCGAGAAGCTGGAGGAGATCCGGCGGGACACCCCCGACATGCGGGAATGGTACCGCATCACCTTCCACCGGCTGATTGAGCTGTGCCGGCTGGCCAGCTCCAAGTACACCCGTTCCAAGGTGCGCAAGGCCATGCCGAAGGAGTACGCCTACATCCTGGACGAGATGCTCCACACCCACTACGAGGACAACGACAAGCGGGACTACTACGAGAACATCATCTCCACCATCATTGACATCGGCCGGGCCTCCGACTTTTTGGTGCAGCTGTGCGAGCTCATCAAGCGCCTGGCGGTGGATCACCTCCACGTGGTGGGGGACATCTTCGACCGGGGCCCCCGGGCGGACATCATCCTGGACTCCCTGCTGGACTACCACAGCGTGGACATCCAGTGGGGCAACCACGACGTGCTGTGGATGGGTGCGGCCTCCGGCTCCCGCACCCTGGTGGCCACGGTGCTGTCCAACTCCCTGCGCTACAACAACCTGGAGGTCATCGAGACCGGCTACGGCATCTCCCTGCGCCCCCTGTCGGTCTTCGCCAACGAGGTCTACAGGGACTGCGATGTGAGCCGCTTCGCCGTCAAGCTCACCGGGGAGGAGGCGGAGAAGTACACGGAAAAGGACAAGCTGCTCTCCGCCCGGATGTACAAGGCCATCACCATGATCCTCTTCAAGCTGGAGGGGCAGAAGATCCTCCGGAACCCCGCCTTCCGCATGGCCGACCGCCTGCTGCTGGACAAGGTGGACTACGAGCACAAGACCGTCACGGTAGACGGCAAGGTCTATCCCATGCTGGACACCGACTTCCCCACCGTGGATCCCGCCGATCCCTATACCCTCACCCCCGAGGAGGAGATCCTGATCCACCAGCTGACCCTCTCCTTCCTCCACAGCGAGAAGCTCCAGCGGCACGTGCGCTTCCTCTACTCCAAGGGCAGCCTGTACAAGATCTTCAACGGCAACCTGCTCTTTCACGGATGCATCCCCATGGCGGAGGACGGCAGCCTCCTCACCTTCCAGGCGGATGGAAAGACCCTGTCCGGCAAGGCCTTCCTGGACTACGCCGATCTCACCGCCCGCCGGGCCTACTACTCCGCCCCCGGTTCGCCGGAGCGGGCGGCCGGCATGGACTTTCTGTGGTTCCTGTGGGCCGGGCGCAACAGCCCCATCTTCGGCCGGGATCGGATGGCCACCTTTGAGCGGCGCTTCATCGCCGACGAGTCCACCTGGGCCGAGCCCAAGAACGTCTACTATCAGCTCTACAATGACCCGGCGGTGTGCGAGGCCCTGCTGAAGGAGTTCGGTCTGGAGGGCCCCCACTGCCACATCATCAACGGCCATGTCCCCGTCAAGTCCAAGAAGGGGGAGAGTCCCAGAAAAGGCGGCGGCAGGCTCCTGGTCATCGACGGCGGTTTCTGCAAGGCCTATCAGGAGACCACTGGCATCGCCGGATACACCCTTATCTACAACTCCGCCTGCTACCGTCTGGTGTCCCATCAGCCCTTTGTGGGCCGGGAAGAGGCCATCCGCAGCAGCCAGGACATCGCCTCCACCTCCGTGGTGTTCGAGCGGCTGGAGACCCGGCTGAAAATCGCCGGTACCGACGTGGGCCGGCAGCTTCAGGAGCAGATCGACGACCTCATGTCCCTGCTGGACGCCTACCGCAGCGGCGCCATCGCGGAGGATCACCGGGAATATTGATGGCCGTCCCGCCCTCTGGTAAACTGAGAAAAACGGCGCACTGCGCCGAAAGGAGGCCCTGCTATGGCCCTGATCACCTGTCCCGAGTGCGGGAAAGAGATTTCCGACCGCTCCGCCTGCTGCGTCCACTGCGGCTATCCCCTGCCGCCCAAGCCGCCAGAGCCCAATCGCTTTTCCGTGGTGCTCACCAGTCCGCCCCACTATCCGGAGAACCGGAAGCGCATGGCTCTGGCCCTGGTGAAGGAGCTTGATCTGTCCGAGAAGGACGCCATGGATCTCATGGACAGCGCCGAGCAGAAGCCTGTGGTACTGCGCAGTGAGATGACTGTGGAATCCGCCCGCGCCTTTGCCAATACCCTTCAGCGGGCGGGTGCCTATGTGAAGGTGGTAGACGGCAGCAGCCCGGACAGTCCGGAGGCTTCAATGTCCTCTTCGGCCCTCGCAAAAGAGCGCCATGGCCTGGGATTCTGTGGGACAGTGGTTGCCGTAGTGGTGGGCGTTCTGGCGGCCCATCTGATCATGGCGCTGCTGGGCGGCCTGTTCTGAGCTCATGCCGCCCGCCGGTCCGGCGCTGTTTACAGAAAGGAGGCCCTGACATGGCCCTGATTCCCTGCCCCGAGTGCGGAAAAGAGATCTCCGACCAGGCCCCGGCCTGCATCCACTGCGGCTATCCCCTGCCGCCCAAGGGGCCCGAGCTGCTTTCCCCGGACGAGCCCAACCGCTTTTCCGTGGTGCTCACCGCCAAATGCAATTACCCGGAAAACCGGAGACGGACCATACGGGTGCTGATTGACCAGCTGGGCATCTCCAAGACAGAGGCCGAGGTCTACATGGACAACACCGAGCTGGGCCCCGTCCTGCTGCGGAGCGGAATGACCGAGGAGTCCGCCCGGGATTTCGCCGGCATTCTGGCAAGGGCGGGCGCCCATGTACAGGTGGTGGACGGCAGCCAGCCCTGCGACCTGGCGCCCCATACCGCTCCGCCACCCCAAGGCCTCACCTTCGGCGAGGCGGTCTGGGCCGTAATCCTGGGCAACCTGTTTCTGGCGCTTGCCGCATTCGTAATTTCCGTCTTCTTATCCCTGCTCTGAGCCGCCGGCTCCCCCTCATCGCGGCGGCGGGCGCGGCCGCCGTCCTGCCTGCATGGTTCATTTCCGCCGTCGGCGGCCCTTGTAGAGCCGTTTCCGGCCGCCGATACCTTCCGCCCCTCACCTGCCCGGCCCGGAGCCCGCCGCTCCGGGCTGGGCCTATTTTCGAGTGACACAAGCAATAGTCTGTAAAGTATAATCCCTGTTCAGTAACTCGCTTTATATAGGCGTTTTCCCTTTACAGCAGCTCTCTGTCAACGCTGCCGCCAGGCATAAGCAGTGTCCTCCGCCTCGGGGATGCCGGACGCCTCCCACTGGTGGTCGGTGTCCCGCAGGAAGCCGCTGGTCACATTGAAGTAGCGGTGGGCCGTCCGCTCCGACACCGTGCCGTAGGTGGTGGGGTCGTCCCAGGTCACATCCACGCAGTACCAGTCCCCGTCCAGGCAGACCTGGTTCCATGCGTGGTCAGAGGTGCCGCCGTGGGCGGTGCCCTCCACCGTGATACACTGGATGCCCAGCAGATCCATGAACAGCTGGAAGGTGGAGGCGTACCCCAGGCAGATTCCCTTCCCGTCCACCAGGAAGCCGTAGGGGTTGTCGTTGTTGGGGTTCTCCCGGAAATCGGGCAGCTGGCTCAGGGTGTTGGAGTCATAGCTACCATGGGCCACCATCCAGTCGTGCACGGCCAGCTCCTTCTCGTAGTCGGAGCCGTCCGCCGGCACCACGTCGGCGATCACCTGGGCGCACACATCCAGGATGGCCCGATCCTCCTCCGCCAGCCCGCTCCAGTCCCCCCGCTCCCAGGCGGCCAGCAGCCGGGCCTCGTCATAGCTCCAGGGCTCCGCCGGCGGAGCGGTCGGCACGGGAGTGGGGACAACCGCAGGTGCCGTGGCCGTCGGAACGGGCGCAGGCGCCTCCGTTTCCGCCGGCACAGGGGTGGGCGTTGGGGTGGGAGTTGGGTCAGGTGCGGGCGGCTGGGCGCTCTCCTGCGGAGCCGTCTCCTCCGCCGGGGGCGCCTGGGTGAAGCAGGCCGAAAAGGCCTCCTCCGCCGCGGCTGTGTCCCCGCACACCAGCAGGGCCAGCCAGTCCCCCCGGGCGACTACCGCGCCGTCCTCCAGCAGGGCGGCCTCCTCCGGCAGGTAGCCGGTAAAGTCCCCCGTCCGGGCTTCCAGATAGGCGCGGAGCGCGTCCGCCGCCCCGTCCGAATCGGCCTGCTCCGTCAGCCGGAGCACCGCGATCTCCTGGGCGGAGGCGCCGCCGGCAGCCAGGATGGCCCCGTCCGCCACGTCCTCCGGATTCAGGCCGTAGCTGTCGGCCACATATATCTCATACGTCCCGTCCCCCGGCAGCAGCTCCGTCATCCCGGGCGGCGCCTCCTGGGACGCCAGGATGGCCCGGGCCATCTGGAGGGGCGTCCAGGCGGTTTCCACGTCCTCCTCTCCCCCGCCGCAGGCGGCCAGGGAGAGCAGCAGGCAGGCGGCCAGCAGGCTGGCCCAAAGGCGCTTCATAGGCTTTCCCCCCATTCTGTTCCGAGAGCAGCCGCCGGCCGCTTGGGGGCAATCAGGGTCAGGAAGCGCAGAATATCCTCCGGCGCGTCCTTCGCATACAGCACCCCGTAGGGTACGCGGAAGTCCCAGTCCACCGGCAGGGTCACCAGGCCCGGGTGAACCTCGCTCCAGCACTCCAGCGTCAGCAGCACGTGGTGGGTCTGGGCACAGCGGTTGAACACCTCCATATCGTAAAACTGCGAGGTGTCCTCGATGTGAATGGCGGGGTGGCGCTCCACCTCGTCCCGAACCGCGTCGACGGCCGGCGCGTCCCCCCGCTTCCCCATCATCAGCGTCTGTCCGTAGAGATCCTCTATGGACAGGCGTGTTTTCCGCGCCAGCGGGTGCTCCCGTGCCACCGCGCAGCAGACCCGGTAAGCCCCCAGGGGCAGAAAGCTGCATAGCTCCAGCCATTCGGCCGAATCGCACGCGCCGATCAGGAAGTCATACTTTTCCCCCAGCGCCGCGATCTGGGACAGGATCCCCGTGCGGGTGTCCTCAAAGGGCACGATGTGGAGCCGGTAACCCGGAAACTCCCGGTTCACCTGATACCAGAGATCCATAAAGGGCTTGCAGGGGTTGAGCAGGGAGCTGCCGATGCAGAAGGTGGTCTGGGCGGCCTGCTCCTGCCGCCTGGCCTCCTCCACGGCCCGGGCCGAGTAGTCGAACAGGAACCGGGCGTGCCGGTAGATGACCTGCCCCGCCGGGGTCAGCCGGATCCCGTGGCTGTCCCGCTCCAGCAGGGTGAGCTGGAGGTGCTTTTCCAGGGCGTTGACCTGCTTCATGACAGAGGGCGGCGAGAGGTAGAGCCGCTCCGCCGCCTTGTTGAAGCTGCCGCAGTCCGCCGCGCAGACAAAGGCCGTCAGCTGTGGATTGAACAAGCCTGCTCCCCTCCTCTGTATTGCCTTTTGGTTTATACCATGTTACTGCATCGGTGCTTCCCTGTCAAGGGAATCCGCGCTACAATAGAGTCGCAAAACCGGAAAAAACACATTTCAGGAGGGTTTTCTGATGGAATTTGTGACACTGAACAACGGAGTGAAGATGCCCATGCTGGGCTACGGCGTGTATCAGGTGGATCCCGCCGAATGTGAGCGCTGCGTGGCCGACGCCATCTCGGTGGGCTACCGCTCCATCGACACCGCCCAGGCCTACTACAACGAGGAGGGCGTGGGCGCGGCCGTGGCCAAGAGCGGCGTGCCGCGAGAGGAGCTGTTCCTCACCACCAAGGTGTGGATCTCCAACGCCGGGTATGAGAAGGCCAGGGCCTCCATCGACGAATCCCTGCGCAAGCTCAAGACCGACTATATCGACCTGCTGCTGATCCACCAGCCCTTTAACGACTACTACGGCACCTACCGCGCCATGGAGGAGGCCTATCAGGCCGGCAAGGTGCGGGCCATCGGCGTGTCCAACTTCTACCCCGACCGGCTCATCGACCTGTGCCGGTTTGTGGAGGTGCCTCCCGCCGTCAACCAGGTGGAGACCCACGTGTTCCAGCAGCAGGCCAAGGCCCATGAAATCATGCAGAAGTACGGCGTCCAGCATGAGAGCTGGGGCCCCTTCGCCGAGGGCCGGAAGGACTTCTTCCACAACCCCGCGCTGACCGAGATCGGCGCCAAGTACGGCAAGTCCTCTGCCCAGACCGCCCTGCGTTTCCTGCTCCAGTCCGGCGTGGTGGTGATCCCCAAGTCCACCCACAGGGAGCGGATGGTTCAGAATCTGGACGTGTTCGACTTTGCCCTCTCTGACGGGGATATGGCCGCCATCCGCGGGCTGGACGAGGGGGAGAGCGCCTTCTTCTCCCACTACGACCCGGAGACCGTGGAGTTCCTCACCGGCCTGGGCAAGTGACCACCCCCGCCGGTTCCGCACCCCACAGACAGGGAGGACATGCCATGCAGGCATTGATCGCCTATTTTTCCAGGGCGGGTGAGAACTATTTCAGCGGCGCCCTGCGGACGGTTCCCGTGGGCAACACAGAGCTGGCGGCCCGGATGCTCCGGGAGCTCACCGGCGCCGCGCTGTTCAAAATCGAGCCCCTGCTGCCCTATTCCGACGATTACAACGAGTGCATCGCCCAGGCCCAGGACGACCAGCGGCGGGGCGCCCGCCCGGAGCTGAGAGAATACCCGGACAGCCTGGAGCCATATGACACCGTCTATCTGGGCTACCCCAACTACTGGGGCACCATGCCCATGCCGGTGTTCACCTTTCTGGAGCACTTTGACTTTTCCGGCAAGACCATCCGCCCCTTCTGCACCCACGAGGGCAGCGGCCTGGGGCACAGTGTGGAGGACATTCGCCGCCTGTGTCCCGGCGCCCGGGTGGAGCCGGGGCTGGCCATCCGCGGCACCGGCGTCCGGACGGCGGAACCCGCCCTCCGTGCTTGGTGCGGGCGATAACGCCGGACGGCGGGGCCGGGCCGCCGCTGTGCTATACTTTTTTTGAATACCGGTAGAAAAAATCCATATTTTTCAAACCCTATTGTGCTCCTTTATACTGTTTTTGTCCAAAAACAGTATAAAGGAGCACAATTTATCATGAAACGACTGGAGGGAAAGGTGGCCATCGTCACCGGTGCCAACTCCGGCATCGGCAAGGCCACTGCGGAGCTTTTTGCCCGGGAGGGCGCTGATCTGGTTCTGGCCGCCCGCAGGCTGGACAAGCTCCAGGAGGTGGAGGCCTACGCCGCGTCCCAGGGGGTGCGCGCCATCTCCGTGGCCACCGACGTCAGCAAGCCGGAGGACTGCCACAGGCTGGTGGAGGCCGCCGTGGAGGCCTTTGGCCGCATCGACGTGCTGGTCAACAACGCCGGCATCGATGACAAGAACAAGTCCATCACCAACTGTGATCTGGAGCTGTGGAACAAGGTCATCTCCACCGATCAGGACTCCGTTTACTACATGATGAAGGAGACGCTGCCCTATATGGAGAAGGCCGGCAAGGGCTCCATTGTGAACATCTCCTCCATCGGCGCCACCCGCTCCAACGCCGGCATCTCCTATACCGCCGCCAAGATGGCCGTCATCGGCATGACCAAGAACGTGGCCATCCAGGTCGCCGGCACCGGCATCCGCTGCAACGCCGTCTGCCCCGGCCCCACCGAGACCCCCATCTTCTCCCCCGAGAACGCCGCCAGCTTTGACAAGGACTTCGCCCGGGTGTGTGCCCGCCACTTTGACGGCTCCCTGCCCCGCACCCAGCCCGAGGATCAGGCCAATGCTATCCTCTTTTTCGCCAGCGACGAGTCCAAGGCCATCAACGGCGAGACCCTGGTGGTGGACTACGGCGGAACCATCTGACCCGCAGCTTACCGTGAAAAAAGTCCCCTCCGCGGCCTGGTTTCAGGCCCCGGAGGGGACTTTTTCCTGCTCTTTTCTTTTACACAGAGCAAAAGCCGGCCCAATCAGTTCAACTGCCATACTATATATTATAATAAGGTGTCCGGCGGGATCTGCCGTCAGCTCCGCTCCCCTTCTTTCGGCAGGGGAAACCGCTTTACAGCGAACTCCATGCCCAGGGAGCACAGGGCGGCCAGGACAATGCCGATGACCAGGGTGGCAGCCAGCCCCACTGTGTTGCCGTTGTTCTGGGAGAAGGTGAGGCACACGCCGGCGAAGATGAAGGGCATGTGGCGGAAAGGGGTTCTGGCCAGCACGTGGATGTGGAGCACCATGGTGACGGCGGTACCCAGGGTGATGGACACAAAGCTGGCGGCGGCCAGGCCCAAGCCCAGGTTCTGAAACAGATCCATCAGCAGGAAGTCCACCTTGCCCCAGACGCAGCCGGCCAGGGCGCTCAGGCACATGGCGGGCACATCCCGCACGTGCCCGCCCATGCCGAAGAAGATGGCCAGGCAGACAAACATCACCCAAGGCACGCCGAAGGCGGTAAAGCCGTAGAGAAAATAAAACACCGCGGAGAGAAGAGAAGTCCAGACAGAGAAGAGAAAAACAGCATTCCGACTCATCAGTTTACATTCCTTTCGTGACGTGAATGAGTCGATTATAGCGAACCGGCCTGGAAAAGGCAAGCCTCCGGCGGCCCGGAGACGACGCACCCCCAGCCCTAGCTATGCTAGGGCGGGGGGTGAAATTTTTTTGGCGCGGCTCAAGCGCGGGTTGCAGCGGCGTACTCGGCATTGATCCGGGTGAAGTAGTCCCGGACGAAGGCACGGAAGCGCTGTCCGTGCTCATTGAGGGGGCGGCGCTTGTTATAGGCGATGCCCCAGTATGCCTCGGGCGCGCCGTCGGCATACTCCCGGCAGACCACGTTCTGGTGGCCGCCCTGGAGATAGAGCTCCTCATACTTCACCGCCGGGACGATGGAGACGCACTGGTTGGACTCCACCAGGGAGAGCAGCAGGTTCAGGTGGCGCACATCGTAGTCAATGGCCGGCGTCACGCCGAACTTGGCGCTCTCCGCGGCGCAGAAGGTCTCCTTGTTGACCCGGGAGCCGTCGATGGCCAGGCGGCAGCCGGCCAGCTGGTGCCGGGTGATGGACGCCTCCCCGGCCAGGGGGTGATCCCGGCTCATCAGCAGCACGAAGTGGCAGTTGTACACCCGCTCAAAGACAATCTCATCCGAGGGGGGCGGCAGCACCGCCAGGGCCAGATCCACCTCCCCCCGCTCCAGCAGGAAGGTGAGGGCGGGAAGATCCAGCCGCTTCTGGATCAGGTTGATGTCCGGATTGTCCAGCACGAAGTGCTCCAGCAGGTCGGTATCGTCCGTCATGCAGGCGAGGGACAGCGGGGCGGACTTTCCGGCGTGCTGATCCCGCACCGCCCGCACGCCGGCGTCCAGGGTGTCCACCGCGCGCTTGACGCTTTCCAGCAGCAGCTCACCATTCTGGTTCAGCACGATTTTGCCCCTCCGGCGGTCAAAGAGGGGCACGCCGACCTCTTCCTCCAGGCGGGAAATACTGGTGCTCAGATTGGGCTGAGAGACAAAGAGCGCCTGCGCGGCTTTGGACATATTGCCCAGTTCCGCCACGGCCATGAAATAACGAAGCTGTGAAAGTTCCATGCCAACTTCCCCCCGGGTAAGTATAAAAGTTGCTTATACCGCTGTTAGCATTATATATTTTTCTAATAACTTTGTAAAGGTTATACTAAGACCGCTTCGAGACATACCGGCCGGAACGTCAGGCAGAACGCGGGAAGGAGAGAGAAACGCCAAGCACACCCGCTTCAACCGATTTGGGGGCGGAGCTGCCGCCCCACTCAGGAGGAATGTAAAGTTATGGAACAGACGAAACGAGGCTTTGGAGCCTGGGGTTGGTTTCTGCTGATCTTCGGCTTCCTGATCTTCTTCAGCAACGGCGGCTTCTTTGCCGACGGCACCAACGTCATTGCCCCCGCCGTGGCGGAGCGGCTGGGCGTGGACCGGACCATCATCCTGAACATGAATACCGTGGCCGGCATTGTCGGCGTGATCATCGCCATCATCGCCGGCCAGCTCAACCAGCGCATCGGCCCGGCTAAGGTGGCCGCCGGCTGCCTGATCCTGGCGGGCCTGGGCCACATCGCCACCGGCAACGCGGTGAGCGTGCCCATGTACTTAATCGCCATGTGCTGTGTGGGCGGCGGCCTGAGCGCCGGCTCCTTCGTGGGCATCGGCACCCTGGTTGCCATGTGGTTCCCCCGCAAGCAGGGCCAGGCCATGAGCGTGGTGGCCATGGGCTCCAACTTCGGCACCATGGTGTTCGTCCCCCTGCTCACCGTGCTGGTGGGCAGCCTGGGCATCGCCGTCAGCTCCGTGATCTGCGGCGTTGTGGCCGCGGTGGTGGGCGTGATCGGCGCGGTGATGCTGCGCAACACCCCCCAGGAGCGGGGCCTCTATCCCGATAATGTCACCGAGGCCGAGTTCAAGGCCAATTACGCCGCCGCCGCCCCGGAGGAGGATCCCCACGGTTGGACCGTCGGCAAGCTGCTGTGCACCAAGGAGACCTGGCTGTGCGTGCTGTCCACCGGCTTCCTGATGCTGGTTCAGATGGGCATCATGACCCAGCTGGTGGCCCGCAACATGGAGGTCGGCATGAACCAGGCCCTGGCCACCGGCGTCATGAGCGCCATCGCCGTCATCGGCGTCATCGGCTCCGTGATCATCGGCCGCATCGTGTTCAAGCTGGGCATCAAGAAGGCCGGCGTCATGACCGCCGTGCTGTACGTGGTGGCTCTGCTGTGCAACATCAGCGGCATCATGCCCCTGGTGTGGATCTCCCTGGTGATCATCGGCTTCCTGGGCGCCGCCGCCCCCAACCTGATGAACTCCATCCCCGGCTCCGTGTTTGGCCGCGTGGGCTATGCCAAGGTCAACAGCGTGGTCTTCCCGATCACCAACATCATCTTTATGTGCAACTTCGCCGTCAACGGCATCGTGCAGGGCCTGTTCCACAGCATCAGCGCGGTCTATATCGTGTTCGCCGTGCTGGCCCTCATCTCCCTGTTCCTGATTCTGGCCATCCAGGATCACAAGTACGACCAGGACTACATGGCCGCTCACAAAAACTGAGCTTGTGGGCAGTTATTGTAAAAAAGATTAGAAGGAGGCAACATCATGAGCAAGAAGTCTGTCGTGGCGCTGGCTCATAGCAAGGACGTGCAGGAGAACGTCACCCGCGTCTTTGACATGCTGGGCGGCGTCACCAACCTGATCGAGCCCAACTCCACCGTGGTGCTCAAGCCCAACGCGGGCCACGCCGCTCCCCCGGAGTTTGCCGTGTGCACCCACCCCGAGACCGTCCGCGCCGTCATCCGCGAGGTGCGCAAGGCCAATCCCAAGCGCATCGTCATCGCCGAGTCCGCCGCCGTGGGCTGCGACACCATGGAGTGCTATGAGGCCTGCGGCATCGCCAAGATGGCTGCGGAGGAGGGCGTGGAGCTCTACGACATCAAGCGGGAGAAGGATCTGGTCAACGTGGCCGTGCGCGGCTACCGCTCCAACATCTCCCACGTGAAGCTGCCCAAGCTGCTGCTGGAGGCCGAGCACATCATCAACCTGCCCATCCTGAAGGCCCACGCCAGCATGGTGTTCTCCGGCGCGCTGAAGAACATCAAGGGCGTGGTACAGGATCAGGTTCACACCACCATGCACCGCCAGAACCTGACCATGGCCATGATGGACGTGTGGAGCGTCTGCAAGCCCGACCTGAACATCATGGACGTGATGAGCGCCGCCAGCGGCTACTCCCCCCACACCCCCACTCCCATTGAGCTGGACTGCGTCATGGGCTCCAAGGATCCCGTGGCCCTGGATCGCATCGCCTGCGAGCTGGTGGGCATTGATCCCGACGGCGTGAGCTACTTCAAGGTGGCCGACGAGGTGGGCCTGGGCACCACCGACCAGGAGAACATCGAAGTGGTGGGCGACAAGATCGAGGACTGCTACAAGAAGATGTGGGTTCCCTATCTGGAGGACATCCGCAACCGCTGGCCCGAGTACGACGTCCACTGCGAGGGCGCCTGCTCCAGCTGCCAGGCCCTGCTGACCCTGAACATGGAGACCCTGAAGGCCATCGGCATCTACGACGAGAACAAGGGCATGACCGTTGTGGCCGGCTGCGACAACAAGCTGGATCCCAGCATCCCCGACAAGCAGATCATCCTCCACGGCAACTGCACCCGCCGGCACCTGAAGGAGCACCCCGACGCCTACTTCCTGCCCGGCTGCCCGCCCGGAGAGGGCTCCCTGTACATGACCGTCGTCCGCAAGGAGGCCGTCACCGGCCAGCCCGAGCTGATGCCCTGGATCCGCCAGCGGATGGAGGACGACGCCCCCGCCTGGCGCGGCTATGTGGAGAAGGAGGCTGCCAAGTTCTATGGAACAGACAAACCCTAATCAGGGCTATGTGTTCCTGGACAACGCCCCGGAGCTGATGAAGCTGCTGGAGGACATCTTCACCGATGAGTTCATGCAGCAGCACACCCGCTTTGACAACTTTGAGGGCTTCCAGTTTTCCAGCGCGGTCATCCTCAACTGGAAGGCGGACACCCTGATCTACGCGCCCCCGCTGCTGGACGCCTTCGTCAAGGAGAGCACCCAGTTCGGCAACTGGGACGAGATGGTGCGCACCGCCACCCAGCTGCGCTACTGCAGCTGACCGTCCACGGCTTCACCACCGCCTCCGACACACCGGAGATACCCTTTCCCTGGAGCCGCCAGACCGGATTTCCCCGCCTGGCGGTTCCCCATATCCCGACTGCGGCGGGCATACCGCTCCGCCGGGACCTGTTGAATCTTCAGACAAAGGAGATCAGAGCCATGAAAGTTACAGATATCAGGCGCGTCGCCTGCGTGGGCGGCGGCGTCATCGGTTCCAGCTGGGCCATCCAGTTCGCCATGCGCGGCCTGGACGTCACCCTGTACGACATCAACGACGAGCAGCTGAAAAAGAGCGAGGGCCAGATGCACAAGAGCCTGGACGCTCTGGAGAACTTCAACGCCATCACCCCGGAGCGCCGGGCGGAGATCGTGGCCCGCATCCGTCTGACCACCTCCATGGAGGAGGCGGTGAAGGACGCCCAGTTCATCCAGGAGAGCGGCCCCGAGCGCCTGGAGATCAAGCAGTCCATCCTCGCCCAGGCCGAGCAGTCTGCCTCCCCTGAGGCCGTTTACGCCTCCAGCACCTCCGGCCTGCTCATCTCCGACATCGCCGCCAAGGCCGCCCATCCGGAGCGCTGCGTGGGCGCCCACCCCTACAATCCCCCCCACCTGATCCCCCTGGTGGAGCTGACCTCCGGCGACAAGACCGATCCCGGGCTGCTCCAGCTGGCCTACGACTTCTACCAGTCCATCGGCAAGGAGGCCGTCCTCCTGCGCCGCGAGTGCCCCGGCTTCATCGCCAACCGCCTCCAGCTGGCCCTCTACCGGGAGGTGCAGGACCTGGTCATGCGGGGCGTGTGCTCCGTGGAGGACGCGGACAAGGCCCTGGTGTACGGCCCCGGCCTGCGCTGGGCCATCTTCGGCCACAACATGATCATGCAGCTGGGCAACCCCGGTGGCCTCACCGGCATGGTGAACATGCTGGGCAACTCCGGCGACCGCTGGCTGGCCGACATGGCCTCCTGGACCCACCAGCCCGACAACTGGGCCGAGGTGGCCCAGCCCGGCGTGGATCAGGAGATGAAGAACTTCCCCGACTACATCGGCCACACCAACGAGGCGTGCGCCGCCTACCGGGATCAGATGCTCATTGAGCTGCTCAAGCTCCACCGCAAGCTTTGAGCCCCTGCCCGCCCGAAGAAAATCTGAGCGAAGGAGAACGATATGGAACTGAGTAAGGTACGCAGCAGAGAAGAGATTATCGCCCAGTTTAAGGACGGGCAGACCATTGCCATCGGCGGACAGACCAACCAGTACATGCCCGACCGGCTCATCGACTGCCTGCTGGAGAGCGGCGCCAAGCACCTGACCGTCTACTCCATCGACTCCAGCGATCCCGGCCACGGGGTGAGCCTGCTGCTCGAAAACGGCCGGGTGGACGCGATGATCACCACCCACGTGGGCACCAACCCCCTGACCAACCAGCGCATCCAGTCCGGCCTGCTGAAGGCCGAGTTCAACCCCATGGGCACCTTTATCGAGCGCATCCGCTGCGGCGGCGCCGGCCTGGGCGGCGTACTCACCAAGACCGGCCTGGGCACCGTGGTGGAGGAGGGCAAGCAGGTGATCACCGTCAACGGTGAGCGCTACCTGCTGGAGACCGCCCTCCACGCCGACGTGGCCCTCACCCGCTGCCGCCGGGCCGATCCCATCGGCAACCTGACCTATTCCGGCAGCAGCGGACACGCCTCCCATCCGGTGGTCGCTACCTGCGGCACCCTGTCCATCGTGGAGTGCGACCACTTCTGCGACCTGGGCGAGATCGGCCCGGACGAGGTCAAGGTGCCCGGCATGTTCGTGGACATGATTCTGGCGTAAGGAGGGGAGAGCCATGATGAACAACAGAGATTTTATCGCAAAGCGGGCCGCCGCCTACTTCAAGCCCGGCGACGTGGTCAACCTGGGCATCGGCATCCCCAGCCTGTGCGGCAGCTACGCCGTGTCCGGAGTCCTGTTCCAGAGCGAGAACGGCTTCATCGGCATCGGCCCCAAGGCCGATGGCCTGATGGTGAACGAGCGGTACGCCAACGCCGGCGGGGTCAACTTCGTCCCCGTGCCGGGCAGCAGCGCCTTTGACGTGGCCGCCTCCTTCTGCGTGATCCGCTCCGGCCGCCTGGCGGCCACCGTGCTGGGCGGCCTGCAGGTGTCCGCCGACGGCGATCTGGCCAACTGGGCCACCCCCGGCCGGGCCTTCGGAATGGGGGGCGCCATGGATCTGTGCAACGGGGCCAAAAACGTGATTGTGGCCATGGAGCTGGTGGCCAAGGACGGCTCTCCCAAGATCGTCAACCAGTGCACCCTGCCCCTCACCGCCGTGCGGTGCGTCAACCACATTGTCACCGACCGCTGCGTCATCGACGTCACCGGCGAGGGCCTGGTGCTCTCCGAGATCCGGAAGGGCCATACCGTGGAGGAGATCCAGGCCGCTGTGGAGCCCCAACTGATCATCTCACCCGAGCTGAAGGAAATGGAGGAAGATTGATATGGCAAAACCGTTGAGCAAGACGGTGGTGGTGGCCTACGGCCGCTCCGCCGTGGCCAAGTCCGGCAAGAAGGGCGCCCTGCGCAACATGCACCCCATCGACATGGGCGGCTTGGTTCTGAAGGGCGTGATGGAGAAGATCCCCCAGCTGGACCCCGCCCTGGTGGAGGACGTGATCCTGGGCTGCGCCATCCCCGAAGCCAAGCAGGGCCTCAACCCCGCCCGGCTGGTGGCCGCCCGGGCCGGCCTGCCCTACACCGCCTGCGGCCTCACCGTAGACCGCTTCTGCTCCTCCTCCCTCCAGGCCGTGGCCCTGGCCGCCTGGCAGATCGAGGCGGGCCAGGCCGACTGCATCGTGGCCGGCGGCATCGAGTCCATGACCGCCCTGCCCATGACCCTGGATCGCAGCGGCGACCGGGATCCCTGGCTGGTGGAGCACGACCCCGCCCAGTACATCTCCAACGGTGAGACCGCCGAGAACGTGGCGGAGAAGTACAATGTCACCCGGGAAGAGATGGATCGCCTGGCCCTGGAGAGCCACCAGAAGGCGGCCCGCGCCCAGGACGCCGGCTGGTTCGACGAGCAGATCATCCCCCTGCCCGGCGTGGACGTGGACGGCAATGAGATCGTCTTTGACAAGGATCAGGGCATCCGCCGGGACACCACTCTGGAGAAGATGGCGTCCATGAAGCCCTGCTTCAAGGAGAACGGCCGGGTCACCGCCGCCACCTCCTCCCAGACCAGCGACGGCGCCGCCTTCCTGGTGCTGATGAGCCGGGACAAGGCCAACGAGCTGGGCATCAAGCCCCTGGCCTCCTTCCTGGGCTTCTGCGTGGGCGGCCTGGATCCCGCCTACATGGGCCTGGGCCCCATCTACGCCGTGCCCAAGGTGATGGCGTACACCGGCCTCACCGTGGACGACATGGATGTCATTGAGCTCAACGAGGCCTTTGCCGCCCAGGTCAGCCCCTGCATCAAGGAACTGGGCCTCAACCCCGCCAAGGTCAACCCCAACGGCGGCGCCATGGCCCTGGGCCACCCCCTGGGCGCCACCGGCGCGGTGCTGTCCTGCAAGGCCATCTCCGAGCTGCGCCGCACCGGCGGCAAGTACGCCCTGGTGACCATGTGCATCGCCGGCGGCATGGGCGCGGCCGGCATCTTCAAGGCCGAGTAATTTCAAAAACATCCCAGGCCGCCTGGGACGGATATACAACACAATCAAAACAAAACATTGGAGGAGATCAACATGGGTAAGCCCTTAGCCGATTACGTCAAACTGCCCCAGCTGGACGAGTACAAGGAGTGGTTCAAGGATTTCGCCGATCTGTACCGTGAGGACGGCATCCTGCAGGTCACCTGGAAGACTCTGGACGGCCCCATGCACCACAGCGGCATGTCCCACCGGGCCATCAGCCAGCTGGTGCGCATCCTGTCCATGGACTGGAAGAACGAGATCATCATCTTCACCCACATTGGCGACAGCTGGATGACCGAGTCCGACCCCAACGGCTGGGAGACCTACTCCGAGCTGCCCACCCAGCGGTTCCAGCACCAGTATTTCGACGACACCAACCTGATCAAGAACATGATCTTTGATCTGGACGTGCCCACCA
>NZ_JAHZDL010000020.1:0-28612 GCF_019422385.1 Flavonifractor sp. | reverse complement strand
GCCAGGAGGAGCTGAAGATCATCCACGCCCTGGTCAAGCCCAAGTTCTTCATCCCCGTCCACGGCGAGCAGCGGCACCTGAAAACCCACGCCAAGCTGGCCCAGCAGATGGGCATGCCCCCCAAGAACATCATCATCAGCGACATCGGCAAGGTCATCGAGCTCACCCCCAACTCCGCCAAGATCAACGGCACCGTGCCCGCCGGGCGGGTGTTCGTGGACGGCTACGGCGTGGGCGACGTGGGCAGCGTGGTGCTCCGGGATCGGAAGCACCTGGCCGAGGACGGCATGATCGTGGTGGTGGTCTCCATGTCCGGGGAGGACGGCTCCGTGGTGTCCGGCCCCGACATCATCACCCGGGGCTTCGTGTACGTCAAGGAGTCCGAGGGCCTCATGGAGGAGCTGCGGAAGGTGGCCGTCAAGGCCCTGGAGGAGTGCCAGACCGACACCCTCAACGACTGGGCCGCCATCAAGTCGGAGATCAAGAACGCCATCTCCAACTTCCTCTACAAGAAAACCAAGCGCAATCCCATGATCCTGCCTGTTATCATGGAAGTGTGAGTCAAACGGGGGCATGACCATGGGTCATGCCCCCGTTTGAGTAAAATGCGGCCCGCCGCGCGGGCGCGGATTCTGCGAGGCTTTGGAATACGGAAGGGAGGTATTATCGTGAAACGGATGTTCTGGCTGGCGCTGGCACTGGTGCTACTGCTGGCCGGGTGCGGAGGGGGAAATCTGCTGGTGGCAGGGGAGATCACCGAGGCCGAAGTGGAGGACGGCCGCCTAGACTCCGTGGTGCTCCGCAGCAGGAGCACGGGGAAGGAAGTGTTTGTCCAACTGACGGAGGACACCACTGTGATGCCCATACTGGAAGGAGCCACGGCGGAAGAACTTCTGGACGGCGAGGGGATCACGGGCCGCCTGGAGCTGGAGGCCGACTGCTCCACTCTGACAGGCATCTGCACCGCCCGGGAGATCCAGATCACCGGCGCCAGGAGGGAGCAAGGGATTACCCTCTCGGACGGAACCGCAGTGGAGATCTGGGACACCGCCTTTTTTGGTACCAACTATATCCTGCCCGACGGCACGGAGCTCCTGCGGGAGAACAGGCCCAGCGGGCCGCAGAACGTGCATGTGGGCGGTGTGGAGGGCTTTGACCAGCTGTCCGCCCCGGCCCGGGAGGCGGTGGCCTCGTATTATGCGGAGCAGGGTCTGCTCTACAACGTGGAGGAGGTGCTGGAGCGGGCCTATGCCGACTACCGGGATGGCGGAGAGGACTTTTCCGCCTATCTGGTGGAGCAGTCCGTGTCCCCATCCGCCTCCAATGAACGGCTCATGTATTTCACCACCACGGTGTTCTGCTCCATTGACAGCGGCACGGCTGAGGAGACTTCCCTGCCCGCCGTCTTTGACCGGGAGACCGGGGAGAAGCTGGACATCTGGTCCCTGTTCGCGGTTCCGGAGGAGGAGGCCCGGGCGGCTCTGGTGGACAGGATGGCAGACGGGGATTCGGTTCTCCGGATGGAGATGCAGGCGGCCCTCCGGCCTGAGTACATCACCTTCCATTCCGACAGACTGGACATTACTTTCCCCCGGGGCACCCTGCCCAGTCAGGAGCATTCCGCCGGATGGGGATTAGATTACCAGGAGTTGGACGGCCTGCTCCAGCCCTGGGCGATCCCGGAGGAACCGGAGCAGGAGCAGTAGAGAAAGAACCGGCATGGCCTTGCGGCCATGCCGGTTCTCAGCTTGTCAAAAGACCTTTCCCGAGGGGAGGCCTCGCAGAGTTCCTGCGGCCGCAGCCGTAGGAATAAAATCAAAATCTGTCATTTCCGGGGACATGCGCCTCGGAAATGACACTTCTCATGGCGGAAGGGGCGACAATTTCGCAAGAAATCGAGCCTCTTCCGCCATGCACTCCTTTTCAAAAAAGTGGCTTATGCCACTTTTTTGAAAGTCTCAGAAGTTGCAGCGCACGATGCAGGTGAGGGTCTGGCCGTCCACGGTGCAGGTGATGGTGGCGGTGCCGGGGCCCGCCGGGCGAACCACGCCGTCGGCGGAGATGGTGGCCACCGACGTGTCGCTGACGCTCCACGTGGGGGTGGAGGAGGTTCCGCTGACCTGCATCTGCACCGACGGGTTGTCCATGCCGCTGAAGGTGAAGTCGGTGTGGTTCAGGGACAGGGAGGCGGAGGTGGTGCCCGAGCCGGAGCCGGTGCCGGAGGGGGCCAGCCCCTCGCTGCTGGTGGCGGAGTTGTAGACCGTGACCGTCACGTCGGCCGCGCCGGGCATGGAGGCGGTGATGGTGGCGGTACCGGTCTGGGTGCCGTGGTAGACCACGCCGCTGTCATCCACCGAGGCGATGTCCGGATTGCTGCTCGTCCAGGTGATGGTGCCGGTGGTGCCGGCGGGGGTAAAGGTGACCTGGAGGGTCACCGGGTAGGGATAGGTGTTGCTGAAGGAGAACTCCGTCTGGCTCAGGGAGAAGCCGGTGGCCGTCTGCTCCGCCGGGATGGTCTCGGTGCCGGGCTCCTCCGTGGCGGGCGGGGTGGTCTCGTCCACCGTGCCCGTCTCATTGGGATCGGGGCTGACACTCTCCGTCTGGGCCGGAGCGCTGTTCTCTCCAGGGCCGCCTACGTTCCCCTTGGAAACCAGGGGCATGATGATGGTGATCACGATGATCACCGCCGCGATGATCAGGCCCAGGGAGATCACGCGGGTGATGATGCTCAGGGGCGAGGGGCCGCGGCCGTAGCCGCCCCCCCGGGTGTTGGTGGCCAGGCGCTTGCCGCCCCTGGAGCGGGAGCCCTCGCCGGACTCGTCAAGATCCTCCTCCACGACGGGCTGTTCCACCTCGTCGCAGAAGGGGCAGTGCTTATATGTGGAAGAATAATCCTCCCCGCAGTAGGGGCAGTGGATCATTTCGGGCTGGCTGCTGCGGACGCGCTTTGCCATGGCAATCCCTCCGGTCGACATTCTTGGTTCTATTTTACAACGAACCACGGCCCTGCGTCAACGGCGAAGGGCGAAATGTAAAGCTTTTTTAATATTTATGTCAACTGAACGGAGCCCTTGCGCCCTGGAGGCGATTCGGATATAATAGGGCTAACCGAAAAACGAGGTGTTGCAGCTTTGAAAGGTTCTCTCAGTGCCGCCGAGGTGCATAAACAGTACAGCGACGGGATCACCGCCTTCCGCCGCCAGATCTCCGACGCCACCCTGCGGGTGAAATTCACCCAGGAGGTGGACACCTTCATGCGGGCCTGCGCCCTGGGGGTGTGGCAGCGGGACGGAGCCTCCCCCACCCCCCGCTATGTGGAATACTATAACGCCATCTACACCAAGGGCAACCCGGTGCCCTCCATCCTGTTCTGGGAGCTGTCCACCGCCGTCAGCGAGTACCCCGGCTTCCGGGTGCCCGACTTCTTCGCCCGGATGCGGGCCTGCGACAAGGTGGCGGGCACCCGCCTGGCCCGGCGGTTCATCGATCTGGTGACCCTGATGGTGCTCCTGTTCGCCGCCGTGGACGACGCGGTCAGCGAGGAGGAGGCCGGGTTTGTCAACACCTGCGCCGACACCCTCTCCGCCCTGTGCGACCGGGACGGCCTCGAGGGGGAGAAGGCCCCCCTGGACGTGAAGGACTTCGTCACCAAAAAGCCCAAGGCGGAAGCCCCCGCCCCCGGGCCGGAGGAGGCGGCCCCCGCCCCGGCGGGGCAGGCCAGGGGGGAGGAAAAGCCCCAGGAGGAGGCCCAGCCCGCCCCCAGCCTGGAGGAGCTGCTGGCCCAGCTGGACGGCCTGTGCGGCCTGGACAAGGTGAAGGCCGACGTGAAGAGCCTGATCAACCTGGTAAAGGTGCGCAGGCTGCGGCAGGAGCACGGCCTGCCCGTGCCCCCCATGTCCCTCCACCTGGTGTTCATGGGCAACCCGGGCACCGGCAAGACCACCGTGGCCCGGCTGCTGGCCAAGATCTACCACGCCATCGGCGTGCTGTCCAAGGGCCAGCTGGTGGAGGTGGATCGCTCCGGCCTGGTGGCCGGCTTCGTGGGCCAGACCGCCATCAAGACCAATGAGGTGATCCAGAAGGCCCTGGGGGGCGTGCTCTTCATCGACGAGGCCTATGCCCTGGCCAACCAGGACGCCCCCAACGACTTCGGCCGGGAGGCCATCGAGACCCTGCTCAAGGGCATGGAGGATCACCGGGACAACCTGATCGTCATCGTGGCGGGGTACACCGAGCTGATGGGCAACTTCATCCACGCCAACCCCGGCCTGGAGAGCCGGTTTAACAAGTACTTCTACTTCGAGGACTACAGCGGGGAGCAGCTCATGGAGATCTTCCAGTCCATGTGTGAGAAAAACGGATATACGCTGGATGATAAAGCGGCGGAATATGCCAAAAGGTATTTCAAAGAGCTCTATGAGGAGCGGGACGAAAACTTCGGCAACGCCCGGGACGTGCGCAACGTGTTCGAGCGGGCGGTGGCCCGCCAGTCCGACCGGGTGGCCGTCCTGGAGAACCCCGGCAAGGAGGAACTGATGGCCCTCACCACGGCGGATCTCCAGGAGGAGGATGCGCCGCAGACAGAGGAGAGCAATCCGTAGGGCGGGGGCTTGCCCCCGCTTTTTTTCGTCGGAAGGCGCGCCGAGGTCGTCGCGCCCCACGGATCGGTGGTTCCGGGGAAAACGGGCGGATGATATCCGCCCCATCTTTCCAAACAGCAGGACCCCCGCATACGGCAGAGCGCCGCATGTGGGGGTCCATGGCTTATAGATTCAGATGATATTGACTTATCCGCACTTGGAGTAGCCGCAGTCCCGGCAGGTGACGCAGCCGCCCTCGTGCTCCAGCCTGGCGCCGC
The DNA here is from genome assembly GCF_019422385.1 of Flavonifractor sp. Taxonomy (NCBI): domain Bacteria; kingdom Bacillati; phylum Bacillota; class Clostridia; order Eubacteriales; family Oscillospiraceae; genus Flavonifractor; species Flavonifractor sp. The sequence goes on along the minus strand of NZ_JAHZDL010000020.1, from coordinate 23,754 downwards.
ACTCGGGGCAGAACTTGGCCAGCTTGGCCTCGGCGGGGGTCATGCCCGGGTGGGGGATGGGGGCCGCCGCCTTGGCGGCGGGGTTGATGGGGGCCGGGGGCACGGCGGGGTGATTCCCGTCCTGGGAGACCTTGAGCACCTTCTCCAGGGCCTTGGCGATGGCGTCGGGGCAGGACATGACGGGCACGCCGGGCTGCCGCAGGCAGGAGGGGCAGCGGATGCCCTTGAGCTGCTGGATGATCTCCTTGGGATCCATGCCGGAGCGGATGCCCACGCTGACCAGGCGGGCGGTGGCCTCGCTCTGGCTGGGGCAGCCGCCGGCCCGGCCGGTGTTGGTGAACACCTCGCAGATGCCGTTCTCGTCGTAGTTGACGGTGATATACAGGTTGCCGCAGCCGATGCGCACCTTCTCGGTGAAGCCGCTGGTCACCGCCGGCCGGGGCCGGGGCAGGATGTGGCCGTACTCGGCCTGGGGAAGCTGGCACTCCTCGCACACGCGGCCGGTGGGGGCATCCTCCTTGCCGTCGTTGACCTTGCCGATGTTGAGCACCTGCTCGTTCCGGCTGCCGTCCCGGTAGATGGTGGTGCCCTTGCACCCCAGGGTGAAGGCCAGCCGGTACACCTCGGCCACCTCCTCGCGGGTGGCGGAGTTGGGGAAGTTCACCGTCTTGCTGACGGCGTTGTCGGTGTACTCCTGGAAGGCGGCCTGCATCTTCACGTGCCAGATGGGGGACACGTCGTGGGCGCAGACGAACACCCGCTTGATCTCCTCCGGGATGCCGTCCACGTGGGCCAGGGAGCCCTGCTCCACGATCTGCTTCATCAGTTCCTCGGAGTAGATCCCCGCCTCCACCAGCTTGTCCTTCAAAATCTGGTTGGTCTCGATGAGGTGGGTGTTGTCCATCACATTGCGGATGTAGGCGTAGGCGAACACCGGCTCCACGCCGGAGGACACCCCGGCGATGATGGACAGGGTGCCGGTGGGGGCGATGGTGGTGACGGTGGCGTTGCGCAGGGGCCTGCCGTCCTTATAGATGCTCTCGGAGAACAGGGGGAAGGGGCCCCGGACTTCGGCCAGCTCCTCGCTGGCCTGGTGGCCGATGGTGTTCACCGTGTCCATGATCTCCCGGGCCAGCTCCACCCCCTCGTCGCTGTTGTAGGGAACGCCCATGTAGAGCAGCATGTCCGCGAAACCCATGACGCCCAGGCCGATCTTGCGGGTGGAGCGGGTCATCTGGTCGATCTCGGGCAGGGGGTACTGGTTGACCTCGATCACGTTGTCCAGGAAGTGGACGGCGGTGCGGATGGTCTTCTCCAGCTTGGCGCGATCCAGCACCCACCCGGCCGGGGTCTTCATGATGTGGTTGACCAGGTTGATGGAGCCCAGGTTGCAGCTCTCATAGGGCAGCAGGGGCTGCTCCCCGCAGGGGTTGGTGGACTCGATCTCCCCCTGGGAGGGCACCACGTTGTCCCGGTTCAGCCGATCCAGGAAGATGATGCCCGGCTCGCCGGTCTGCCAGGCGGAGCTGACGATGGCGTCAAAGACCTCTTTGGCGTTGAGCTGGCCGGTGACCTTCCCGGTGGCGGGATTCACCAGGTCGTAGGGCTTGTTCTGGCTGGCCGCCTCCATAAAGGCCTCGGTGATGCCCACGGAGATGTTGAAGTTGGTGATCTCGCTGGTGTCGTTCTTGCAGGTGATGAACTCCAGGATGTCGGGGTGGTCCACCCGGAGTATGCCCATATTGGCGCCCCGGCGGGTGCCGCCCTGCTTCACCGCCTCGGTGGCGGAGTTGAACACCTTCATGAAGGAGATGGGGCCGGAGGCCACGCCGCCGGTGGAGTTGACGGTGGAGCCCTTGGGGCGGAGCCGGGAGAAGGAGAAGCCGGTGCCGCCGCCGCTCTTGTGGATCAGGGCGGCGTTCTTGATGGCGTCGAAGATGTCCTCCATGGAGTCGGCCACCGGCAGCACAAAGCAGGCGGAGAGCTGCCCCAGGGGGCGGCCGGCGTTCATCAGGGTGGGGGAGTTGGGCAGGAAGTCCAGGTTGACCATCAGGTCGTAGAACTCCCTGGCGGTGGCCACCACGTCGGCCTTGGGGTCGAAGTGGCGATCCCCCTCGGCGATGGCGTTGGCCACCCGGTGGAACAGGCCGTCCACCGTCTCGGTGGGCTGGCCGGCCTCATCCTTGGCCAGGTAGCGCCGCTCCAGCACGGCGCGGGCGTTTTCCGAAATGGGCATATGAAATCTCTCCTCCGAGTTGTATTTGAACACAAGATATTGTATCCGCATTGTCACAGCTTGTCAACATTTTGACGCTTGTGGGAGAGATAGAAAATCGGTATAATAATTTGTACAAATTTAGGGAGGTGCGAAATGGAGAGATCTGAGCGGGCAGAGCGGGCCCTGCGGCTGCGGGGGCACCGGGAGAGGTTCTCCCGCCTGGGGTGGGCCCTGGTGGCGCAGATGGCCGCCATGCTGGCCGTTCAGACGGCCCTGCTGCTGGCGGCCCAGGCGCTGGCCCCCGCGCTGGCGGGCAGCGGGGTGTTCCTGTGGCTGGTGTCGGTGCTCTCGGCCTACGGGGCGGGGGTGCCCGCCGCCTGGCTGGTGCTCCGGGGCACCGAGGAGGCGCCGCCCCAGCCGGGGGCGCCCCTGGGGCCGGGGCGGTTTTTCCGGAGCTATCTTGCCGGGCTGGGGCTGATGTACCTGGTCAACCTGGCCACCCTGGCCCTGATGGGCCTCGTCGGCCTGCTGCGGGGGCAGACGGTGGAAAACCCGGTGGACAATATGGCGGACTACCCGCTGGTTCTCAACCTGCTGCTGGGGTGCGTCATCGCCCCGGTGTGCGAGGAGTACCTGTTCCGCGGCCTGCTGCTGAACCGCCTGCGGCCCTACGGGGAGCGGTTTGCCGTCTGGGCCTCCGCCCTGTGCTTCGGCCTGTTCCACGGCAATTTCAGCCAGTTCTTCTACGCCTGCGCCATCGGCGTGCTCTTTGCCGGGGTGGTGCTGAAAACCGGCCGGCTCCGGCAGGCAATGCTCCTCCACGCCCTGATCAACTTCGTGGGCACGGGGCTGATCCCGCTGCTGTCCGGCCTGGGGGAGGCGGGGGACTGGCTGCTCACCCTCCTGGTGCTGGCGGCCATGTTTGTGGGGCTGGCCTTCCTGCCGGCCATGAGGCGGGAGTTTTCCCCCGCCCCGGGCTGGAAGGGCCTCACCGCCGGGGAGGCGTGGAGGTGCTTTCTGGCCAACCCGGGCATGCTCTGCTTCCTGGCTCTCTTCCTGCTCCTGGCGGGGAGCTATCTGGTGTGAAGGGGCACGCCCCTACGGATAGGCGTTCCAGTAACTCTCCCCCGCCTCCAGGGGGATGCCCCGGGCGGCAAAGAGCTCTTCAATGGTGCAGAACAGGTAGCCCTGCTGGTGGAGGGCGTCCACGATCTGGAGGGCGGCGTCCACCGACTCGGGGAAGATGTCGTGCAGGAGGATGATGCCCCCGTCCCTGGCCCCGGCGGTCACCTCGGCCGCCACCCGGTCGGTGTCCTGATCCCGCCAGTCCTCCGGATCGATAGACCACAGGATGATGGGACAGCCGGCCCAGCTCTTGACGCTCTCGTCCAGCATGCCGTAAGGGGGGCGGAGGAGGAAATCGTTGTGGCCCAGCACGGCTTTCAGGGCGTCCCGGGATTTCTCCACCTGGCTGTCGAAGTCGGCCCGGTTCAGACCGGTGAGCTTCACGTGGTCAAAGGTGTGGATGCCGATCTGGTGGCCCTCCTCATCCATGCGGCGCACCACGTCCTCGTTGTGTTCAATCTGGGCCCCGATGAGGAAGAAGGTGGCCTTCACCCCCCGCTCCGCCAGGCCGTCCAGCAGGCGGGTGGTGGTGGAGCGGCGGGGCCCGTCGTCGAAGGTGAGGGCGATGAGCTTCTGCCCCTCCGGCAGCTCCGCGGCCGCGTCCGTCTCCACCGCCGGGCCGCAGCCGGACAGGGGGAGAACCAGCGCCAGCGCGGCCGCCGCCAGCCGCCGCAGCTTTCCATATGACAAACCCGCCCACCGCCTTTCCAGAGCCTTCGGCCCTAGTATGCGCGGTGGGCGGGTTTGCTTTCGCTGTAAATTCTGTCAGGCCTCCGGCGACCGGGGATCGGGGTCGCCGCTGACCGCCAGAATGTACTCGTAGTAGGGCAGCAGGAACTCAAAGCCCTCCACCAGGGTGTCGGCCAGCCCGTGGCCCCAGAGCAGTTCCTCGTGGGCGGCCTCGTGGCTCAGGACAAAGTTCTTTTTGCTGTACCAGGGCTCCAGCAGCTTGGAGGGGGCGGGCCTGGGCCGCTTGTAGTCCGTGCCGGTGAGGGCAAAGACCTCCTGCCGGTTGAGGCGGCGGGCCAGCTTCTCCATGGGCTTGGGCTCCCGATCCATGCGGGCCCGCAGCTTGGCCATGGTGAGGGCCGGGGCCTCCCAGAAGCCCATGCCGTAGGAGTAGCCCTCCGGCTCCAGCTCAAACCAGAAGGTGGGCAGGGAGCCGGGATGCTCCAGGGGCTGGTGGATACTCAGCCACAGGTGATCCTTATAGGGCCCCCGGCCGAAGAGCCGCCGGGCATCCCGGTAGATGCGGGACACCTTGGCGATCAGATCCAGATCGGGGTGCCGGTCGGTAAAGCGCTCGTACACCTCGTCGCACAGGGCCTTCATGGGGCGCTGAAAGGTGTCCAGATACTCCTGCTTGTGCTGTTCAAACCAGCTCTTCTCGTTGTTGAAGCGGATGCCCCACATGAAGTCCACAACGGACTGGGGAAAGCCTTGGAACACGGGAAAAACCTTCTTTCTCTCTGCGATGTCAAACGCAGGCCCCCCGGGTTACGGGGGGCCTGCTGCGGAAATTACTCCAGGGGGATCATGCCGGGGCCGGTGGAGGGTTCGGAGGAGGTCTCCGCCGGCGGCGTGGGTTCGGCGCTGGGCACGGACTCCGGGGTGGGCGTGGGCGCCGGCTCCGGCGTGGCGGCCGGGGTGGGCGTCGGCGTGGCCTCCGGCGTCGGGGTGGATGTGGGCTGGGTGGAGGGGGATGTGCCGGGCGTGGCCGACGGGGTGGCCGACGGCTCCGTGCTGGCGGAGGGGGACGGCGTGGGCGTCACCGGCGTCAGGGTTTTCAGGCCGGTGGAGGTGTCGATGCCCAGCCGGGCCGCGTCGGCGGGGTTGTAGTAGTACACCGCGTCGGAGGCCTTATAGGTGTTCCGGTAGAGGAAGATGGTGTCCACGGTGTTGCCGCTGGCGTCCACCAGCTTCTGGTACACGTCCACGGTGTAGCCGTTGTACCGGGAGTAGTTGGTGTCCCGCACAGGCTCGCTGCCCACGGGGATGCTGTCCTTGGGCTGATAGGTGTTCTTGAAGGGCACGCTGGAGATGACCACGCTGTAGGGCTCCCCGTGGATGCCGGTGGTGTCGGTGCCCCGGATGGTCACATGGAGCTTGTGGCTGCTGTCCAGATAGGCCTCGATCTTGATGGGATACTCAGTGTTGTTCTTGAAGCGGAAGTCCAACTGATTGCTCCATACGGTGGCATCGGTGCCGATGACCGGCATATAGCCACCGTTGAACTGGTGCTTGTGGCGCTCCACCGTCTCCAGGTTGGCCTTCAGGGTCACCCAGTACAGGGTGGAGGACAGCTGGCAGATGCCGCCGGCGGTGGCGTCCACGCTCTGGCCGTTCTGGTAGGTGCCCGCGGCCTTGTAGCCGCTGGCCAGGGTGTAGGGGCCCGCCGTGTCGTTGTAGGAGAAGGTCTCCCCGGGCAGGAGGATGGTGTCGTTCACCCGGTCGGCGGCCAGGTCGATGTTGAACCAGCGGTTGGCCGGGCCGGCGCAGGAGGTGGTGCCGGTGCCCAGCACGTCCTTGAACAGGTTATCCTCCAGCTTGGCGGTGGTGATGCTGGGCTCGGTAAGGGTGAGGGGCACGCCCACGGTTCCGCCCTCGTCCGAGGCGTCCAGGGCGGCCTTGGCGGCCTCGGTGTCGAAGTCCACGCCGGTGACCGAGGGGACGACCTCCCGGGTCTCCTTGTCTAAGTAGGCATCGGCGGGCTCCGTGGCGATCTCGTCCCGGATGGCGTCAAAGTCCGGGTCGGCGGGGGGCGCGGTGGTGACCTGGGCCTCAATGGGCGCGGCATCGGCGTCAGCGCCGGAGACCGACTGGCCCAGCCGCTCCTCCAGCGCATCGATGAGGGCGGCGGTGTCGATGGTGCGGCCGGTGACCCCCTTGTGGAGCACCAGCTCGGTGTCCGTCACCTCCCAGGTGGTCTGGGCCTCGGGATCGGCGCACTCCTCCACCGCCTGGGTCACCGCCGCCGGCGTGCCGGTGATGGTGACGGTCAGGGGGAGGCGCTGCCCGCCCAGCAGGGCGGACAGATACCGCCAGCCCCGGACGAAGAAGCCGCCGGAGGACTGCTCTGCCAGGGCGGTGTCCACCGCGGCAGCGGCGTCCGCCTGGACGGTGGGATCATCCCCCTGGACGGTGTATGTTTTCCCGTCGCAGAGGAACTGGGCGCTGCTGCCGGAGAGCAGGCCCGGCAGGGCCTCCTCCAGGGCGGCGGAGGCCGCGTCCCGGCCCATGCCGCCCACGTCCACACCGGCGATGCTGGTGTTGGGCAGCAGGGTGCCGCCGCCCACGGCGGCGCACAGCCCGGTATATCCGGCCCCCAGGGCCAGAACCACAACCAACAGGACGATCAGAGCGAGCTTCTTCCCGCTCCGCTTTTGCTTGGGAGGGCGCTCCGCCACACGCCGGCCCGCTTGCTTTTCCATATCAATCAGCTCCAACTGTGTGTGAAGTTTATAACCGAGTTTCATTATAGGTCTTTCATCCGCAAAAAGCAATTACAGAACGGTTACATCCGCGCGCGGCGCGGCCCGGATGCCTTTGCCGGAAAAACCGGCGGAAACCGCTTTACACCGGGGCAAATTCGCAGTATGATAAAAAGGCCCGGGATCTGAGGGGACAGAATCATTTTTCATCTTTCTTAAAGGACTTATCCAGCGAAACTTTAACACTTCTGTGATAGAATAGCAGACAGGAAAACGAACAAGAAACAGGGGGACATGGCCCATGGCAAGCTATCAAAACGAAAATCGGCCAGATCCGGGGGATCTCATCTCCTGGATTGTTACCATTGTTTTACTGGTGAGCCCGGTGTGGCCCATCGGGCTGATTTTGCTGTTCCGCAAGCTCACCAGGGATTCCCGCCGCCACCGGACTTCCCGCCATCCATACGACATGCGCCGGGAGGGGGCGGCCCCCGGCACCCAGGGCATGGGCCGGCAGACGCCCCCGGCGGGCCAGGCCTACACCGGCCGCAGCCCCCGGCAGGGCAAGCCGGTAAACCTGGATCGGGGCAAGGGCCTGACCATCTGGGGCATTGTGCTGGCGGTGGTTTTCGGCATCGCCCTCACCGGCTTCCCGGCGGTGGCCATGGGCAGCGGCTTCCTCAACGCCCTGGCGGTCATGAGCCCGGTGATCGGCTTTTTCGGCGGCGGCCTGGCCATGATCTGGGCGGGCACCCAGCGCACCAAAAAGGCCAAGCGATTCCGCAAGTACCTGGCCCTCATCGGCAAGCGGGAGAGCATCTCCATCACCACACTGGCCCAGGCCATGCCCGTGTCCGTCCACAAGGCCTGTGACGATCTCCAGGATATGCTGGACAGCGGGGTTTTGGAGAAGGGCTATCTGGATATGTCCACCGGCCGGCTGATCCTCAGCGACGAGGGCCTCCAGGAGGAGGCGCCCCCCGCGCCCGAGCCGGAGGAGGAGTCCGAGAAGGAAGAGGACACCCTGGATATGACCGACGACGACGCGGTGCTGGCCGCCATCCGGCAGCTCAACGACGACATCGACGACGAGATGATGAGCCAGAAGATCGACCGCATCGGGGAGATCACCGGCAAGATCTTCGCCTACCAGAAGCAGAACCCCAACCGGGCCGGGCAGCTGCGCAGCTTTCTGAGCTACTACCTGCCCACCACCCTGAAGATCCTCAAGGCCTATGCCCGCATGGAGGAGCAGGGCGTGGAGGGTGAGAACATCCGCTCTGCCAAGGAGCGCATCGAGGGCATGATGGACAAGGTGGTGGAGGGCTTCGAAAAGCAGCTGGATCGCCTGTTCCAGGACGACGCCATGGACATCGCCACCGACGTGCAGGTGCTGGAGCGGATGCTGGAGAAGGACGGCCTGTCCGGCGGCAGCGGCATGACCCTGGGCGGCTAGACAAACGAAAAAGGGGCCCCTGCCGGCGTGCAGCCGACAGGGGCCCCTTTTGTCTCACAGAGTTTTTCCGCCCGCAGGCGGCGGAATAAAATCAGGATCCGTTTTCAGCCGCGACATGCGCGTGGCTGAAAACACTTCTCAGCCAGCAAGTGTGAGGTTTGGCCGCCAACGGCGGGCAAGCCTTGCATGCGGCTGGCTGCAGCTCACTCAAACAGAAGGGCGGCATCTCGCAAGAGATGCCGCCCTTCTGTTTGCATCACGATTCCATGTGCCGCCCCAAAAAGCCCGCGATGGTCTGGGCCAGCTTGTAGTCGGTCTCACTGCTGGTCAGGGCCCCCTCGGTGCCCACAAAGAGCACGCAGCCCAGCACGTCCCCCTCGGACAGGATGGGGGCGGCGCAGGCGATGAGGTACTTGTCCTCACCGTCGCACACCGGCACCGGGGCGGAGCCGCTCTGGTACTGGTAGATCTGCCGGCCCTCCATGATCTGCTCCAGCTCGGGGGAGATGCGCTTGTCCATCAGCTCCCGCCGGGACAGGCCGGCCACGGCGATACAGGCGTCCCGGTCGGTGATCACGGCGATCTCGCCGGTGGTCTTGTTCAGGGTCTCGCACATCTGCCCGGAGAAATCCCCCAGGCCGCCCATCAGGGAATACTTCTTAAAAATGACGCCGCCGTCCTTGTCGGTGTAGATCTCCAGCGGGTCGCCCTCACTGACAACATTGGCATGGAACACCTTGTCCGGCCGCTTTTCAGACCGCTGGACGATGGTAATGGATGAGATATGCCCCATGCCCTCCTTAAAATTTACGGTGTCCCCCTGAACCGGGGCCATGGCGGCCGCGGCCTCCGGCATCTCCTCCGGGAGGGCCCCGCACCGGAGCAGGCTGTCCACGTCGGCCTTGAGCTGGATCTCCAGATGATCCTCATAGACCCTGATCTTCCGGATGATGAGCTGGAGATCGTTCCGCTCCAGCTTGTCCTTGACCAGGATGTCGTCGAACACCTCCAGGGCCGTCTTGGCCGCCCGGTTGACCCGGATGATGGTGTTGCGCTTGTCCACCGCCATGGCCAGCTGGTTCCGGATGCCCTCGATGCGCCGGGCCAGGTCGCTCTCCAGTTCATCGTAGGTCTGCTCCAGCAGCTCCTCCTGCTCCGGGTGCTTCACCAGATCCCGGATGCGCTGGCGCTTGGTGGCCTTCAGCTCCTCCTGGAGCTGGGCCAGCACCTCCTCCAGATGGACGGCGCTCTGGCCGGCCTCGGCCACGTCCTCCCGCTCCCGGGCCAGCTCCCCGTTGAGCCGCTCCAGCATCTCCGCAGAGCTGTCCTTCACCCTCCGGACGTAGGCCTTCATCAGCTCGTCCAGCCTGTCCACCCGGATGTGGTGGCTGGTGCAGCCCTTCAGGCCCCGGCGGTGATAGGTGCCGCAGGTGTAGGCCGGGCGCAGGTCGGAGCGGCTCATGGCGAACATGGGGGCCCCGCAGTCCCCGCACTCCAGGAAGCCGGAGTACACGTTGTCGTTTTTCTTCTGCCCCCGGTAGTGGGCGGCGGAGCGGCTCTCCCGCAGGGCGCGGACGGTGGCGAAGGTGCGGTAGTCGATGATGGGCTGGTGGTGGTGCTCAATGACCACGTGCTCCCCTACGTCCCGGCGCACGTCCTTCCCGTTGATCTTCTTCCGGGTGTACTTGCCCTGCCGCAGGGTGCCGATGTAGAAGTCGTTGTCCAGAATCCCCTGGACGGTGACGATGGCCCACACCGGCCTGGCGGTGCGCCTGCAGTCCTCCCCGGCGGCCTCCTTCCGCTCTCGCTCCGCCATGCGGGGGGTGGGCACCCCCTGATCGGTCAGGTGGTTGGCGATCTTCTTGTATCCCCAGCCGTCGATGTACAGCCGGAAGATCTCCCGCACCACCTCCGCCTCGGTGGGGATGAGCTCAAACTCCTGGTGCCTGTTGACGAGATAGCCGTAGGGGGCGGCGCAGATCCACCTTCCGTCCGCCTGCCGCCGCTGGATCACCGACTTCACCTTCTTGCTGGTGTCGGTGACGGGCATCTCGTTGATGAGAAACTGAAACTGGATTTTCAGCCAGTCGTCGTCGTTGGGGAAGTCGATGTTGTCCCCGATGGAGATGATGCGCACCCCGGCGTCCCGCAGATCCTCCAGCTCCACCAGCCCCCGGCTGTTGCGCCGGGAGAAGCGGGAGAAGTCCTTGACGATGAGGATGTGGTGCCGATGGGACATGAGCCCCTTCCGCATGGCCTGGTAGCCCTCCCGCTGCTCAAAGGTGTAGCCGGAGCGGTCCCGGTCCTCGTAGAAGGTGAGGGTGCTGTCGGGGAACCTCTGCCTGACGAAATCCTGGATGATGGCCTTCTGGTTCTCGATGGACACATTGTCCCGGTCCAGCTCCTCATCCACGGAGATGCGGCAGTAGCCGGCGATGTCAAAGGCTTGGATCATGTGCCGCCCCTTTCTGTCAATAACATTTGGAGTGATCCTATATTTGCAGATAACATTGTATCATTGGGCGTCGGGAAGCGCAACAGAAAATAAAAGGAGAGCGGCGGAATCAGTTCCGCCGCCCCGGCCATTCGGGCCCGCCAGGGGCCTCAGGCGCTCACAGTTGGGCTGAGCCCCTTCTCCCGCCGAACCTCCCGCTCCGCCTGCCGCCTGCGGTTGTAGAGCAGCAGCTCCCGCGTCCCGTCATAGAGCGGTTCCTCTCCGGACTGAAACACCGCCACCAGATACTTCTGAGCGTGGTACTTTTGGCAGAGGGGTTTCAGCCTGTTCCGGAGCTCCAGATCCTCCCGCTCCCGCCTGTTCAGCCAGATCTCCACCAGCTTCTGGTCATCCCGGATTTGAATTTCCAATTCCATCACGCTCCAGCCTGCCCCTAGTTTCTCTCGGCAGCATGCTGTCTATACCTATTTTTCCGCCATGCAGCACACCGACCGGCCAGCTCAGGTAGCCCCAGCCCACCCCAACGCCCGGAAGGTGCCGCGCTGCTTCCAGCCCGCCAGGTGGCACCGGCTGGGGAACTGCGGATTGCTCAAAAAGGCTCTCTGTGATGTGGATGATGTCATCACGATCTATGGGGGCCTGCACTTCTGTGAAGTGTGGTAGGGACATAACGCAGAGCAGATACCCATTGGCCGTATTGTAAACGATTATTTTGACTTATCACCGGGCAGATCTATCTGGTCAATGATTAGCGCCGAGGTCCATGAATTTGAATGGGCTCAAGCCCTGCCCCCTCTATGTCAGAAGCTCCGCTACCGGTACGCCTGGAAGATGGTTTTCAGGCAGACCTGACGGGCCTCCCCGGGGACCTCCGCGCCCGGCTCCTCCCGGAGCGCCCGGTTTTCCCACAGGGCCCATGATAGCACAGGAAGGTGGACTTTGGGAGCCAGATGTGAGATCATAGGGGCAAAGCGGGGAAAATTCCCGGCCTGCGGGGGCGGCGCGGTTGCACTTTGCCCCGGCGGCGCGTCTTTTGGGGAAGATCGGACATCTGCAAAGTGGAGGGATGGACATGACAAGACGAAACACGTGCTTCGGCCGCCGCGCTTCGGCCTGCGCCCTGCTGCTGGCGGGGCTGCTGACGGGCTGCGCCGTGGGCGCGCCCTGGCCCCCCACGGAGACCGCCCCCATACCGGAGACCTCCCTGGTGCCGGAGATCTCCTCCATCGCCGGCAGCGGCGGGGACTGGTTCGCCATTGAGGACGGAGATCTGGTGTCCTGGGGAGAACTGTATGGCGGCGAGGACTACAGTCAGCGCGTCACCCTGTTTCAAAGAGCTCAGTCGGTGTGGGGTTATCGGTTTGGCCAGCTGGTGCTGGATGAAAGCGGTGATCTGTGGACCACGGGCAGCTCCGGCCACGAGAAGCCCCTCACCCGGGACGGATGGCAGTTTGTACTCTCCGATGTGGTGACGGCCAGCGGAAACATCTGGAACGCGGCCGCCGTCTGCTCCGATGGCAGCCTTTGGACCTGGGGCAAAAACGACCAGGGACAGCTGGGGAACGGCGAGTGCTCCGAGGACGCCACGAACTACCCGCCTCAGCACATTATGGACGGCGTCCGCCTGATCCGGCTGGGCAGCTACGCCGTCACCACCGGCGGGGAGCTGTACGGAATTGGGCTGTGGAGCGGCTGTACAGAGCCCAAGCTGCTCTGCCGCAATGTGGCAGACGTGGCAGCGGGCGGCCTGAATCGGATCCAGATCCTCACCCCGGAGGGGGAGTTGTACCTGGCCGAAGTCCCCGACCGGCCCGGGCAGCCCCTTCAGCTGCCTAAAACTCCCGCCGCCATCGGCGTCAGCGAGATTTTTGACGAGGGCTACCGGGACGGGGACGGGATCTGCTTTCTGTGGAACATCGATGCCACCGAGTCCTTCCGGCTGGAACTGGAGGCGGCGCAGATCACCCAGAACCTGGACGGTATCCTGGTGCTGACCGAGAACGGGGACTACGTGAGAGCCAGGGTGACGGACACTCAGCTGACGCTCACCCCTCTGTCGGCGGCAAAGCTGTCCCCCGGCGGGGAACTGCCTGTGGCCCAGGCTCCGGATATCGAGCACGGCTGTGTACTCCATGATTGTCGGCCTCAGAGAGTGGGAGGGTGGAATATCTGCCCTCCCAATTTTTTTGTTCCTGCTCTGAGCTTCAGAAGCCCCTGTTTCGTCTGTCCTCCGGGGAGCAGGCCGGACGCCAGTACCAATAATTTTCTGCTCCCGTGGTAAAATAGGAAAAATTACCTGAACGGGGGTTCTGCCATGGAGTACGGACGCATTACAGAAGAACAGATCGGAGAATTTGCCCGGCATCTGCGGGAGGAGGAGCGAAGCAAAGGGACGGTGGAGAACTACACACGGTCGGTGCGGGAGTTTGCCGCCTGGCTTGGGGGGCGGGCCGTGGAGGCCGAGTCGGCATGGGCGTGGAAGGGTGCGCTGCTGGAGCAGGGCCTGGCCCCGGCCACTATCAACAACAAGCTGGCCGCCCTCAGCCGATTCTTCCGCTTCCTGAGGTGGGAGGGCTGTGCGGCCAGACCCCTGCGCCTGCAGAGGCGGCTGTTCCGCGCCCCGGACCGGGAACTGAGCCGGGCGGAGTACGGTCGCCTGCTCTCCGCCGCCCGCAGCCTGGGACGGGAGCGCCTGTGCCTGCTCATGGAGGCAGTGTGTGCCACTGGCATCCGGGTCAGCGAGGTGAAGTACCTGACGGTGGAGGCGGCCCGGCGGGGCCGGGCGGAGGTGGCGCTGAAGGGGAAGATCCGCACCATCCTGATTCCTGGAAAGCTGTGCCGCAAGCTGCTGCAATATGCCAGGGCACAAAAAACCGCCTCCGGTGAGATTTTTCTCACCAGAAGCGGCAGAGGCATTTCCCGGAAACAGATCTGGGCGGAGATGAAGGCGGTGTGCCGGGCGGCGGGGGTGGCGGAGAGCAAGGTATTTCCCCACAATCTGCGGCACCTGTTTGCCCGCACCTTCTATCAGGCCAGCCGGGACGTGGTCAGGCTGGCTGACGTGCTGGGGCACGCCTCCGTGGAGACCACCCGGATCTACCTGGTTTCCACCGGTGCGGAGCACACCCGCCAGCTGGCCCGTCTGGGGCTGATATCCTAACGATTAGAAACAAAATAAATCAATTGTCCTATATCCCCTTTTACTGACACAGTTTTCTTAATATTACTCCTATCTCCTGTTGTATCTGACCATATATCTCCCTCCTTCGATATTTGAGTGCAAATACGATGTGATATTGACATCTCCAATTTGCTTTTTTAATGTTCTCCTCGCAGCTGTTTTTACTACCGGTACAGGCGGGGATTGCCGCAGCATAGTTTTGTTGCATACATACAAGACTTATTATAAAATCATAGACAGATATCAAGAATGGAGAGAGTGGCCTATGGAACAGCAAAAACGAATTCGTCTGGCAGGGCTGACCATCGCCCAATATGATGCGATTCTGAACCACTGCAATTCCAACATCTTTGTCACGGATGGAGAGGGGCGGGTTCTCTATGCCAATGGCGCGGCAGAGCGGGCGCTGAACTGCACCTTTGACCGACTGCGGCAGATGGACATCTACCAGCTGCGGGCGGACGGCTACACAACCCACTCCTCCAGTGCAGACGCCATCAAAACCAAGCGGAAGGCCTTTGCGGTCTACAAAAATAATCTGGGGGAGGAGATTGCAACCACCTCCACTCCGGTACTCGATGGGGAGGGAAACATTGAACTGGTGGTCACCCGCAGCGACGAGGTGGGTTCCATGCAAGATATTTCTGGCAGCCGGGCCATATCATCAGAGAACGCGCCCCTCAATACCTGCTGGTATAGTGCCATAGTGAAGCAATTGCGCCCGTTCCAGGAAAGGAACAGGCGCAATCCTCTGTTTTGAATCAGAAGCGGCTGATCTGATCGGCGTTCATCCGCTCCAGAATGGCAGCGGCAAGCCGGGCAGCATTTTCCACATCACTGTGGGCCGCGATGCCGTAGTGGGTATGGATATACCGCACGGGGATTCCGATAACGATGACGGGCACCCCCTGGTTGGACAGGTGGATTGGTGCGCCGTTGGTGGAGCCGCCGGTGCGCACGCTTTCCTGCACAGGGATGCCCAACTCCTCCGCCAGATCCAGTGCATAGCGCTGGAAGCGGGGGTTGGTGATCATACGGGCATCGATATGGCGCAGCATGGGGCCCTTGTGGATGGCGGTCTGTACCATGTAGGGCTCTGCCACGGTGTCATCGGCGGGGCAGCCCTCAAAGACAATGGCCAAATCCGGATTGACCGTGTTGGCGGTGACCGCGGCGCCGCGGGTGCCCATCTCCTCCTGCACAGAGAAGGCACCAACCACATCCACGGACAGATCTTTCCCACGCAGGCTGTCCAGAGTACGGAGAATGGACGCGCAGCCCAGGCGGCAGTCAAAGGCCTTGCCCACCATCAGATCGTGCTTTTCGTCATAGGTGAAGGTCACATCGGGTACCACCGGGGCAGCCATGCGGACATGGAAGCTCTCCACCACCTCTTCCCGGGAGGAGGCGCCGATGTCGATGCTCATGTCCTCTACAACGGGCTGGGCCCTGCGTTCGGTCTCGCTCATGAAGTGGGGCGGCTTACTGGCAGTGACACCGGGGATATAGCTGCCATCGGCGGTCTGTACCCATACCCGATGGGCGGGGATATTGGAGTTCACCCACCCGCCCAGAGTGGTAAAACGCAGGGTCCCGTTTGGCTTGATGGCCTGCACCATGAAGGCCACCTCATCAGTATGGGCATCCAGCTGCACCACAGGACGGCTGCCTTTGTTTCCCCGCCGGGAGAGGTAGAGGTTGCGCAGGCTGTCCTCCCGGAAGTCCCCCAGTTCCGCGCCAAATGCACGCAGAACGGTGAGCACTTCGTCTTCAAAGCCGGGCGCGCCCTTGGCGTTGGAGAGGGCTGCGCACAACTCCAGAGATTGCTTTTTATCCATTCTTACTTTTTCTCCACCTTTTGTTAAACTTAAAATTCAGTCCCGCAGGCCTTGGCGATGTCCACCTTTTTGAACTCCTCCAGGAAGTCGGCGATATAATCGGCGGTGGTCTGAAGCATCTTCTGTCCCCACTCCACCGTGGCGGTCTCCGGGTGGTCAGGACCGATCCAGCCGTTGTGGGTGACACTGGGGGTCAGACGGGGAATGTTCACGGTGACGCCCTTGTATTCCACCGAGGTGAAGCCGGTGGCCTTCAGCGTGTCGGATACGTCGTGGAGCTTCATGGGACCGGGCACCTCACTCTGATCCACCAGGGTCGGGTCGATGCCCAGAATTGCTGCGGTCTCCTCCCCTCCGCCGTGACCGCCCTTCCAGGCGGGGTCCATATCCCAGGCCATAAGCCACCAGTTCAGCTCGGCCAGGATGCCGCCCTTGCGCTGGATGTCGTAGCCCACCCGGTCGATGGACTTGACGTTGCCGCCGTGGCCGTTGAGGATGACGAAGCGGCGAGCGCCGTGCTGGAACAGGCTGTCGCACACCCGGCCCAGCACCTGGTAAAGCAGCTCGGTACCCAGGTTGATGGTGCCGGGATAGTCACACAGGCTCTCGGTGGCGCCGTAGGGAATCGTGGGGCAGATGAGCACGTCACTCTTCTGTTCGATCTTGTCCAGCAGAAAGTCGGGAATCAGGGTGTCGGTGCCCAGGGGCATGTGCCGACCGTGGCACTCAATGGAGCCCAGGCCGATGAGCACAGTGTCGTGCTCTTTGAAATACTCCTCTGCCTTGGGCCAGGTTAGGTTGGATAAACGCATGGTGCTACCTCCTTGTTCAGATATGGAGCGCAGTCCGGCTGAGGGCTGGCTTCAGAGCGGATAGTGACAGGCGCACAGGTGGCCAGGGGCGATCTCCCGCAGCTCGGGAACCTCCTGGCGGCATTTGTCGGTGCAGTAGGGACAGCGGGGGTGGAATTTACAGCCGGAGGGGGTGTTGATCGGGCTTGGAGGCTCCCCCTCAATGGCATATTCCCGCCGGCGGTTCAGGGGATCCAGCTTGGGGGCGGCCTTGGTAAGAACCTGGGTATAGGGGTGGGCGGGATGGCGGAAGATTTCACCAGTGGGCCCAACCTCCACATTGCTGCCCAGGTACATGACCATCACCCGATGGGTGATGTGGCGCACCACCCGCAGATCGTGGGAGATAAACAGCACGGTCAGGTTCAGCTCCCGCTGGAGCTGGGCGAGCAGATTGATAATCTGGGCCTGGATGGACACGTCCAGGGCGGACACCGGCTCATCGGCCAAGATAAAGGCAGGCTTAAGGGCCAGCGCCCGGGCGATGCCGATACGCTGGCGCTGACCGCCCGAGAACTCCCCGGGGAAGCGGTCTGCAATATCCATGGAGAGTCCGCTCATGGTAAGCAGCTGCTCTACCCGGGCGGGGAGCTCGCTGTCGGGTACCATTTTATGAACCTTCAGCATCTCGGCAATGGTGTCGTATACCGACATACGGGGATTGAGGGAGGAATAGGGATCCTGGAAGATCATCTGCATCTGAGGCCGCAGGGCCCGCAGCTGCGAGCCCTTCATGTGGCTGATATCCTGACCGTTGAGACGGATCGTTCCGCTGGTAGGCTCATACAGGCGGAGGATTGTACGGGCAAGGGTAGACTTGCCGCAGCCCGACTCTCCTACCAGGCCCAGGTTTTCACCCCGATGGATCTGGAAGGATACATCGTTGACGGCTTTGAGCCAGCGCCGCTCCCTGTGCTGAATGACATCATTGATCTTTCGCTTCTGGGGGAACCATTTGGACAGGTGTTCCACCTCCAGAAGCGGGGAACTGGTTTCAGGCATGGCTGGGATCCTCCTCTCTGACAGCACCATCCGGGAACTGGATCAGCCCTTGAAAGTCCTCCGTTACATCCGGCCGGTGACAGCGGGCCAGGTGGCCGGGCGCCACCTCCAGGAGATTGGGCCGCTCCTTATGGCATACCTCGCAGGCGAACCGGCAGCGGGGTGCGAAAGGACAGCCCTCGGGGAGATGGGCCAGGTTGGGCGGGGAGCCCTGAATGGCCTCCAGCGTGGCACCTGCGGAGTCCTCGCTGGGCAGAGAACCCATGAGACCATAGGTATAGGGGTGCCGGGGCCGACTGAACAGAGTGACGGTGTCGGTCATTTCCACCACCTGGCCGGCGTACATGACCGCCACCCGGTCACACATCTGAGCGATGACACCCAGATCGTGGGTTACCAGGATGATACTCATACCCAGCTCCCGCTTGAGCTGATCCAGCAGGTTCATGATCTGATCCTGAATGGTCACGTCCAGAGCGGTGGTGGGCTCATCGGCCAGCAACAGCTTGGGCCGTGCCCCCAGGGCGATGGCAATCATGGCCCGCTGGCGCATGCCGCCGGAGAACTGGTGCGGATACTCATCCAAACGGGTCTCCGGGGAGGGAATGCCTACCAGGCGCAGGAGCTCCAGTGCCCGCTGGCGCTTGGCCTCCTTAGAGAGCTTCTCATCCTCAAAGGCTTCATACATCTGCGTGCTGATGCGCAGCACCGGGTTCAGGGAGGTCATGGGCTCCTGGAAGATCATAGAGATTTCCTTGCCCCGGATCTTCTGGAGGGCCCGGTCATTCATCTGGGCGATGTCGGCGCCCCTATAGAGAATCTGCCCGCCAGTGATCCGGCCGGGCTGCTTCAGCAGGCCCAGAATGGAGCGCAGGGTCTGGCTTTTGCCGCAGCCGGATTCCCCCACCAGGCCAAAGGTCTCCCCCTGATATACCTCGAAGGATACGCCATCCACGGCACGAACGGTCTCCCGCTTGCTGGGAAAGGCCACGTGCAGATCCTTGACTTCCAACAGTTTTTCCATGGCGGCTCACCGTCCTTTCGTGCGCAGGAAATCGGTCAGACCATCGCCCAGCAGGGAGAAGCCCACACCGCTGACAGCCAGGAACAGGCCGGGGAACAGAGTCTCCCACCAGGCGAAGGTGATAAAGGTGCGCCCCTCGTTGAGGATGGCGCCCCACTCCGGAGTGGGCGGGGAGACACCCAGGCCCAGGAAGCTCATGGATGCGCCGGTGAGCATGCACATCACCACATCGGAGGCGGCAAAAACCACCGCCGAGCTGATCACGTTGGGCAGCAGGTGGCGGAACAGAATCCGCGCGTCGGAAAAACCGGCCACACGGGCGGCCTGAATAAACTCCGCGTCCTTGAGCACCAGCACTTCGCTGCGCACCAGCTTGGCATAGCTCATCCATCCCACCAGCCACAGGGCGATGAAGAGGTTGATGAGTCCTTGGCCTAGGATGGCCATAATGGTGATGACCAGGATGGTGAAGGGGAAGGCCATCATGATGTCGGTAATACGCATGAGCAGGCTGTCCAGTACGCCGCCGTAATAGCCGGCCAGCAGGCCGATCATGCCGCCGACCAGGAAGGGAATCACCACGCCCAGCACGCCGATAAGCAGGTCAATACGGGTACCCCACACCACCCGGGAGAAGATATCCCGCCCGTAGAAATCGGTGCCGAACCAATGCTCTGCGCTGGGGGCCTGATTGGAGACGGTGACATCGGTGGCAATGGGATCATAGGGCGCAATCAGTTGGGGAAAAAGGGAGAGCACCACCATCAGAATGACAATGGCCACCCCCACCACAAAAGAGGGGCGAACCAGCCAGGTGGGCATCACCCGTTTCTGCTCCAGGGGGCTGACGCCGTGATAACGTTTCATGTGTATCCCCCTTTCTACAGACTGACCCTGGGATCCAGGAAGGAATAGAGGATGTCGGTGATCAGATTGATCACCAGAACCAGCACCGCAAAGAGCAGCACCACGAACTGCACCACAGCGTAGTCCCGGCCGAAGATGGCGTCGCTGGCCAGCTTGCCGATGCCGGGCACCGAAAACACCGTCTCGATAATCACCGAGCCGCCCAGCATGGCGGCCATGCGCATGCTCAGCAGAGTGACGGTGGAGATCATGGCGTTGCGCATCACGTGGCGGGTGCGCACCTCGCCGTTGGAGATTCCCTTGCTGCGGGCGAAATCCACATAGTCCATGCGGGTAATATCCACCACCGAGTTGCGCGTATTGCGCAGCAGTAGGGCGGAGGTCATCAGCGACTGGGTGATGGCGGGGAGAATCAGGCAGCGGAACTGCCCCAGCAGGGTGTCAGACCAGCCGCCGGCGGGGAGCCACTTCAGCTTCAGGGCAAAGACAATCATCAGCAGCAGTCCCACCCAGAAGGAGGGCATGGAGATGGCCACCAGGGAGGCGGTACGCACCGCCTGATCCCCCAGGCGATCCTTGTGAGTGCCGGCGAAGTAGCCCAGAGGCAGGCTGATAAGCAGGGAGAGTACCGTACTCATCAGGGTAAGCGCCAGGGTTACCGGGAACCGGGAGGCCAGCAGATCGGCCACCGGTACCGAATAGGTGAAGGAATTGCCGAAGTCCAGGGTAAAGATCTGCTTGAGGAAGAGAAAATACTGGGTGAGCAGAGGCTCGTTCAGGCCCAGCTTTTCCGTCAGGGCGGCGACGGCCTCCTCCGTGGCCTTCTCGCCCAGGATCAGGCGGGCGGGCTCGCCCGGGATAAAGCGGATGATGGAGAACACCAGGATGGTGACCACAAACAACACCGGGATCATCTGTAGGACCCGCTTGAGGATGTAATTGAGTCGATTCAAAGGGAAACACCTGCCTCCGTCAGTTCAGGCCGGCCCCTTGGGGCCGCGCGGTTCTATCGTCTGGAGCGTCCTGAAAGGGGGACGGGGGGATGGAGCGGCGGCTCCATCCCCCCGTCTTCCGCCTGCCATACCGTCCTGGCGGACGGCGGGCGGCCCGCTCAGTTGGCCTTGGTCCAGTTCATGGCCTGGTACACGTAGAAGGGATTGACCGAGAGCCCCTCCACCTTGGCGGAGCGGGCGAAGGCAAAGTCATTCCGGTACAGGGGGATCACGTTGGCGTTGTCGTACACCCGCTGCTGGATCTCCTGGTACATCTCCACACGCTTGTCGTGGTCCATCTCCGCCTGGGCGGACTGGTAGAGGGCGTCCAGCTCCTCGTCGTTCAGGCCGGTGTAGAAGCACTGGGCCTGGTCGTAGTCCACGGTCCAGCCCACCACGCCGGAGGGATCCTGGTAGTCGTCCACCCACTGGAGGACGGTGGCCTGGTGGTTCAGGCTGCTGTACTTGTCATTGAGGGTGGCGGACTCCAGCAGCTCAATCTCGCACAGGAAGCCGGCCTGGTCCACCTCGGACTTGATGAGGGTGGCGATCTGCTCATAGAAGGTGGAGCCGGTGCGGATGGACAGGGTGAACTCCACCGGCTCGGTGTAGCCGGCATCGGCCAGCATCTGTTTGGCGGTATCGGGGTCATACTCGGTGACCTGCAGCTCGCCGTTGAACCACTCGCCCTGGGTCTCGGAGACGATAGCGGCCACCGGCGCGCCGTACTCGCCGGCGATGGTGCTGGCCAGCTCCGACTTGTTCAGGGCATAGTAGAGGGCCTGGCGGACCTTCACGTCGTCAAAGGGAGCTTGGGTGGTGTTGACGGTCAGGTAGTAGATCTGGGTGGAGGGGAAGATGTCCAGCGCCAGAGAGTTGTCGGCCTCCACGCCCTGGGCCAGGGAGAAGGGGAAGGTGGGGGCCACGTCGATCTGGCCGGACTGGAGCTGCATCAGGCGGGTGTTGTCATCCGCCACCAGGACGTACTTGATCTCCTGGGTCTTGGGCATGCCCTCCTGGCGGTAATAGGGATTGGCCTCCAGGGTCAGGCTGCTGCCCTGCACCCACTCCTTGAGCATGTAGGGGCCGGTGCCGATGGGGTTGCGCAGGTACTCCTCGTCGCTCATGGTTTCGGCATAGGACTGGTCGCCCAGCACCATGTTGAAGCAGCCCAGCTCGGCCAGGAAGGCGGCGTTGGGCTCGGTCAGGGTAATGATCACCTGCTCGTCGGTGGCCTCAACCGTGTCAATGGACTCGGCGATGTAGCGGTAGTTGGAGGTCTCATAGTCCCGGGCGCGATAGAGAGACCAGACCCAGTCACTGGGCTCCACATCCTCGCCGTTGGAGAACTTGACGCCCTGTACCAGATTGAAGGTGTAGGTCAGGCCGTCGTCGCTGATGGTCCAGTCGGTGGCCAGCTGGGGCTCGATGGTGCCGTCGTCGCCGGTGCGCACCAGGCCCTCAAAGATCTGCTGGGACACCTGCACCTCGGCGGGGCCCATGCCGGGGGCGTTGGGCTCGATGTACTTGGGCTCGGCGGTGATGCCCACCACGATCTGGTCGGCGTAACCGGTCTCCGCGCCGGCGGAACCGGTGGCGTCAGGGCTGGCCGTGCTGTCGCTGGGGGTATCCCCGCCGCCGCCGCAGGCGGCCAGACCGAGGCTCAGCGCGGCGGCAAGAGACAGGGCCGCCAGTTTCCGTGCGTTTGCTTTCATGCGTGCTCCTCCTTGTCGTTTGGGAATCTTCCGAACTACAGCGTATACTGTAGTAAGATAAACTAAATTATAGCAAATACTATTGTCAATTGCAACACTTTTCTTTGACGGTTTTCCCCTCAAAACGCAGCAAAATCCCCTCTGTCAGCATGGAACAGAGGGGATTTTGCAAGAACTGGGTCAGATTGACGTATTTTGTTTGTCGAAGCAACTGTCAAACCTGCGCTGGAGAGTATCACGGCGGGTCTTCTCCGCACTGGGGAGGCTGTCGCCGGTAAAGGTATAGAGCATAGCCAGGGCGTCTACCAGGCCCACCATGGCAGTGAAGGAGTTAGTCATCCCCAGCAGCTCTGCATGGCAAAGCAGGGTCGTCTGGGCCAGACGGGCCGCTGGAGCATCCATACAGTCGGTGAGCGCCACCACCGGCATCCCGACGGAGGCACAAAACCGAGCCGTGGAAACGGTGTCGTTGCTATAGGGGGGAACCGTGATGGCAAACAGCAGGCCTTTCTGCGGTTCCACTGCGGAGAGCTGGCGGAGCATATCGCTCCTGGCCTGAAGATCCAGGGGACGGCAATCCACCCCCAGGGAAATCAGGCGGTGCTCGAGATAAGCGGCGGGGATGCGGCTGAAATCGTGAGCCACAATGAACACACGCTCTGCCTCGTGAAGGGCTTGAGTTACCGCCAGCAGACTGTCCAGAGAAGTCCTGTCCAACGTATCCTGCAGGGCCTCCCGCTCTGCCCGGCACACCCGCTGGTAGAGCTCCTGGGCGCTGCCGCTGCCTGACACTGCCATCTTCAGCCGCTCCCCGGAGTTTACCCGCATGATCAGGTAGTCCTGAAGGGCTTTTTTCAGTGCCATGTAGCTGTTCAGTCCAAGCCCCCGGCAGAAGTTAAGCACCGTTACCTCTGTGGTGCAAACCTGGTCGGCAAAGCTCTTGAGTGAGAGAAAGCAGCACTGTTCCGGATTGTTGAGAATAAAGTCGGAAATCCGCTGGCGCGGGCGGCTGAACGAGCTGTACCCCGCCCGGATCTGTTCCAAAATGTCCATGTTGACCCCTTCTGAAGGCCGCATATCGACTCGGCCTTTCCCTGCGTTGGCCTGAGTGTATCCCTCAGATTTTCTGCAGACGGTAGATTTTATTATAGCGTAAAATCAGCCGCGGGACAAGCGAAATCATAATGAGATGGGCAAAACAAATGTAGGATTACAATACATATTGGACAAGTGAAGAAAAAGGATGAAGGATAAGGCCTCATCGGTTAAAGTTGAGTTACCACACACCAACTGTACGAGAGGGGGCCATATCCTTCATGAGCAAGAGTATAACACAAGACATGGCATACCGGCAATCCCTGATGAAGTATGCGGAGAGGCACGGCGTCAAGCGGGCCGGCCGGAGGTACAACAAGAGCCGTTCGTATATCTACTTCTGGAAGGCGCGCTGGGATGGAACCGTGGAATCCCTGGCCTGCCAGTCCCGGCGGCCCCACAGACACCCGAACCAGCATACAGAGGCAGAGCTGAAGCTGATCCGGGACATGCGCCGCAGGAACCCCCGCCTCGGCATGGTGGAACTGTGGCACCGGCTGCGGC
>NZ_JAHZDL010000002.1:23916-77217 GCF_019422385.1 Flavonifractor sp. | reverse complement strand
CGTCAAGTTGTTGTCTGCAACTCCAACTTTAACCGATGAGGCCTTATCCTTCATCTTTTTTTATTCTCCTGTCCAATATGTATTGTACTCCTACAGGTTCTCTCCGGCGGAACGGCGGGCATCCCCTTGTGCTTTTCGGGGGAATTTGCTATAATTGACTTTACCGTATCAGCCGCCCGGAGGGGCGGCGGAAGGGGGAAAGGGCATGTACCGCCGCATCCGGCTTGGAAAGATGCTGAATCTGCGGGATCTGGGCGGCTATCCTGCGTCCGGCGGGAAGACCACCCGGTGGGGGCGGCTGCTCCGGGGCGACAACCCGGCGGGGCTCTCCCAGGCCGACCGGGATTGGCTGCTGGAGCGGGGGATCACCACGGTGATCGACCTGCGCAGCCCGGCGGAGATTGAGAAGCTGCCCGACGAGCTGGCCGGACAGCCCGGCTTTGCCTACCGCCATCTCCCCCTGTCCGGGGGCGTGAAGCTGCCCCATGAGGAGGAGCTGGTGGGCTGGGGGTACTTCCAGATGCTGGAGCGGAAGGAGGAGGTGGCCGCCGTGCTGGCGGCCATCGCGGACGCCCCCGGCGGCGTGCTCTTCCACTGCATGGCGGGCAAAGACCGCACCGGCTGCGTGGCCGCCCTACTGCTCACCCTGGCGGGGGTGGATCGGCTGGACATTCTGGCCGACTACCAGGTTTCGGAGACCTACATCCGCCCCGTGATCCAGTGGATGAGGCAGACACAGGAAAACCTGCCTGCCTATGTGGGGGCCTCCCGGACGGAGTATCTGGAGGACTGCCTGAACCGGCTGGAGGGGGCCTACGGCTCTGTGCCGGACTACCTGCGCGCCGCCGGGCTGTCGAAGGAACAGCTGGACCGGCTCCGGCGCAGGCTGTTGGAGGAATAGTATTTGGGTTCTGTATCACAATTTGTCCGGGGCATGGACTGGTGGGGCCTGCTCACCCTGCTCATCAGCGCGGCGGCGGCATTGCTGTGCATCACCCTGCACGAGCTGTCCCACGGTTTCGTGGCCTGGCGGCTGGGGGATCCCACCGCAAAAAACGTCGGGCGGCTCACCCTCAACCCCATCAAGCACCTGGATCTCTTCGGACTGCTGATGATGCTCATCGCCAAGGTGGGCTGGGCCAAGCCGGTACCGGTGGATATGCGCTATTTCAAGCACCCCAAGCAGGGCATGGCCCTCACCGCCCTGGCCGGGCCGGCGGCCAACTTCCTCACCGCCCTGGCGGCCACGGCGGTTGCCTCTCTGATCTACCACATCGCCCCGCTCCACCCGGTGTGGGTGGCGGTGCTGTGCCTGCTGTCCAACCTGGCCCTGTTGGGCGTGGGCATGGGGCTGTTCAACCTGATCCCGATCTCCCCCCTGGACGGCTCCAAGATCCTGTTCGCCCTGCTGCCCGACCGGGCGTATTACACCATCCTGCGCTATGAGAAGTACGTCATGGGGGTGCTGATTGTCCTGGTGCTGCTGGGGGCGTTTGACCGGCCCCTGTCCTTCCTCATGCTCCACGTGCTCCAGGGCTTCTGCGCCGTGACCGGCATGCCCATGGGGGCCCTGCTGGTGTTCCAGGACGCGGCCAGTATCTTTCAACTGTTTTGAGGTGAGCGCCATCGAAACGCCGATTTTTCACCTGGAAAAGGTGGTCAAGGCACGGGATGAGGAGATGGAGGACTTCAACGGCCCTCTGGATTTGATCCTACACCTGCTGAGCAAGAATAAAATGGAGATCAAGGACATCCAGATCTCCCTGATCCTGGATCAGTACCTGGCGTGGATGGCCCGGCGGAAGGAACTGGATCTGGAGGTGGCCAGCGAGTTCGTCACCATGGCGGCCCAGCTGGTGTTCATCAAGACCAGGATGCTCCTGTCCATCCACGACGAGGAGGCCCTGTCCGAGATGGAACAGCTCATTGCCTCCCTGGAGGAGCACCAGCGCCACGAGAACTTTGCCAAAATCAAGGCGGTGGTGCCGGAGTTGTCCGACCGCTACGCCATCGGCCGGGACTACCTGACCAAGACGCCGGAGCCCATGCCGGTGGAGAAGACCTACCGCTATGTCCATAAGCCGGAGGATCTGGTGCGGGCTATGATGTCGGTGCTGGAGCGGGCGGATCACCGCCTGCCGCCCCCCATGGCCGCCTTCGAGGGGATCGTGGGCCGGGAGCCCTACCCGGTGGCGGACAAGGCCAGCGAGATCCTGGATCGGCTCAGCCGCTTCGGCGTGACCCGGTTCCGGGCCCTGTTCAAGGGCAACCGCAGCCGCTCTGAGGTGGTGGCCACCTTCATCGCCGTGCTGGAGCTGTGCAAGGCCCGGCGGCTGCGCCTGGCGGGCACGGAGACCGACTGCACCGTCACCTGCACCGAGGAGGGGGCGGCGGGAGAGCTGGAGCTGACCACCGACGCTGAGACGGCGGAGTAGGGGAACATCACTGCCGGGTTACAACGGGGCAGATTGGGGTTATACTATGGAATTGAAGGAAATTGAATCCGCCATCGAGGGTATTCTCTTCGCGGCGGGGGAGCCGGTGGGGGTGGAGCGCATCTGCCTGGCCCTGGAGATCGACCGGGCCACGGCGGACGCGGTGTGCCAGCGTCTGGCGGACGCCTACAGCTATGAGCGGCGGGGCATCCGGCTTCTGAAGCTGGACAGCAGCTATCAGCTCTGCTCCGCGCCGGAGTTCGCCCCCTATATCCGCAGGGCGTTTGAGAGCCGGCGGCCCGCCCGCCTGAGCCAGCCCGCCCTGGAGGTGCTGGCCATCATCGCCTACTACCAGCCCGTCACCCGGGCCTATGTGGATCAGATCCGGGGGGTGGACAGCTCCTACACCGTGGGCCTGCTGCTGGAGCGGGAGCTCATCGAGGAGTGCGGCCGTCTGGCGGTGCCCGGCCGGCCCATCCAGTACCGCACCACCCAGAACTTCCTGCGCGCCTTCGGCCTGTCCAGCCTGGAGGAGCTGCCCGAGCTGCCCAACGCATCCCCGGAGGACGGACAGATCACCCTAGAGATGCAGGCGGCGCTGGAGAAGCTCCAGGCGGAGGAACAGGCGGAAGGGGAGACGGCCGATGTGACGGAGGAGGAGATCCTCCAGGCCGCCCGGGAGTTGGCCCAGACGGAGGAGGCGCAATAAGCCCATGACAGCCCTTGTGATCCTGGCCGCGGTGGTGCTGGCCCTGGTGCTCCTGGGCCAGATCCGCCTGGGAGCGGCGGTGGACTACACCGCCCAGGGCCTGTGCGTGCGCGTCAAGGCAGGGCCTCTGCGGATTCAGGCCTATCCGCGTCCGCCCAGGCCGGAGAAGCCGCAAAAGCGGAAAAAGAAGAAAAAAGAGCCGGACAAGCCCAAGGAGAAGGCAAGCCCGCTGGCCCAGCTCAGGCAGTACCTGCCGCTGATCACCGACGCGGCAGGGCGTTTGAAGCGGAAGATCCGCATCGACAGCTTTACCCTGGAGTTCACCGCCGCGGCATCCGACCCGGCGTCGGCGGCCCTGATGTTCGGCGGGGCCAATGCGGCGGTGGGTATGATCTGGCCCCTGGTGGAGCAGAATTTTAACGTGAAGGACAGGGACATCCGCACCCGGGTGGACTTCAACGCCCAGCGGCCGGAGGTTGCCCTCTCCGCGGCGGCCACCCTCACCGTGGCCCAGGCCATCTCCCTGGCCCTGCGGCTGGCCGCGGGGTTTCTCAAACTGAATTCCCAATCCAACTCCGGGGCCAAGGCCCCGGCCAGACAGAAAGAGGCGGTTTAAGCTATGGAAAAGCAGCATCCCATTGACGACCTCATGAGCACCACCATGCAGAAGCTCCGGGAGATTGCGGATGTGAACACCATCGTGGGCAAGCCCATCCAGGCGGGGAATGTGACCATCATCCCCATCTCCCGCCTGACGGTGGGCTTTGCCTCCGGCGGCAGCGACTTTGTCTCCAAAAACCAGAAGCCGGAGGCTGACAACTCCTTCGGCGGCGGCAGCGGCGCGGGGATGAACCTGTCCCCGGTGGCCTTCCTGATCGTCAAGGGGGACACGGTGAAGCTGATGCCCGTGGCGCCCCCGGCGGCCACCACCGTGGATCGTGTGGTGGAGATGGTGCCCGAGGTGGTGGACAAGGTCACCGACTTCATCGAGAAGCAGCAGGCCAAGGGCCAGGATAAAGGGGAGACGGGAGAGACATACTAAGGGCATCTTCTGCCCGAGGTGATGTCCCTTGAAGCGCGTCTCCGCTCTTCTGCTGGTTCTGGTACTGCTGTGCCCCGCCGCCGACGCGGCGGGGCCGTCCACGTCGGCCGCCTCCGCCATTTTGATCGACGGCGGGAGCGGCCGGGTGCTCTACGCCCAAAATGCCGACGAGGAGCGGCCCATCGCCAGCATCACCAAGCTGATGACCGCCCTGGTGGCGGTGGAGTGCCATCCGGAGCTGTCCGATGTGGTCACCATCCGGTCGGAGTGGACGGGCATCGAGGGCTCCTCCATGTACCTGAAGGCGGGGGAGAAGCTCACCCTGGAGGCGCTGCTCTACGGCCTGCTGCTGGTGTCGGGCAACGACGCGGCCACGGCCATCGCCGGATACTGCGCCGGGGACAGCGAGACCTTTGCGGCCTGGATGAACGAGAAGGCGGCTCAGCTGGGGATGGAGCACAGCCGTTTTACCAACCCCAGCGGCCTGAACGAGGAGGGGCACTACTCCACCGCCGCCGACATGGCCCGCCTGGCCCGGGCGGTGCTGGAGCACGAGACCCTGGCCCGCATCGTCAGCACCCGATCCGTCTCTGTGGCAGGCCGCTCCCTCACCAACCACAACAAGCTGCTGTGGCAGTACGAGGGGTGCACCGGCCTCAAGACCGGCTATACCGAGGCGGCGGGGCGCACCCTGGTGTCCAGCGCGGAGCGGGACGGCCAGACCCTGATTGCCGTCACCCTCAATGACCGCAACGACTGGGCGGATCACGCCGCCCTGTTTGACTACGGCTTTGCCGGCTATCCCAATACCATGCTGGCCCTGGCGGGCCGGGCGGTGTCCGCGGTGCCGGTTTCGGGGAGCCTGTGCCGGTTTGTGCCGGTGGAGACGGTCTCCGACGTGTATTATCCCCTGACGGAAGGGGAGCGGGTGGAGGCAAAAATCGAACTGCCCCAGGCGGTGACGGCCCCTGTCCAGGCGGGGGAGACGGCAGGACAGCTGGTGTTCACCCTGGACGGAGAGGTGATCGGGGAGACCGAGCTGGTGTACAACCAGTCCGTGTCCGACGACCGGGCCGGCCCCGGCCTGCTGGAAGGGCTTTTGAACCGCCTCCGCGGCGGGGCATAGCGAGGAATCTTTCTGTTGTAACCTATAAAAGGAGGGACGCGCCGTGGAGGAGCGGCTGCAAAAAATCCTGTCCGCCCGCGGCGTGGCCTCCCGGCGGGCGGCGGAGGACTGGCTGGCCGCCGGACGGGTGACGGTGAACGGCCGCACTGCCCAGGTGGGGGACAAGGCCGACCCGGAGCGGGACGAGATCCGGGTGGACGGGCGGCTCCTGGCGGGGCCGGCCCGCCGTACTTATGTGATGCTCAACAAGCCCAGGGGCTATGTGACCACCCTGTCCGACGAGAAGGGGAGAAAAACCGTGGCGGAGCTGGTGGCGGACTGCGGCGCCCGGGTGTGGCCGGTGGGGCGGCTGGATCTGGACTCGGAGGGCCTGCTGCTCCTCACCGACGACGGGGCGCTCACCCAGCGGCTCATCCACCCCAGCCATGAGGTGGAGAAGGAGTACCACGTCCAGGTGGAGGGGGATGTGGCCGCCGCCCTGCCGGTGCTGCGGGGCCCCATGGAGCTGGACGGGATCCCGCTCCACCCGGCCCGGGTGGAGGAGCTGGGGCCCGGGCTGCTCTCCGTGGTGATCCACGAGGGGCGCAACCGCCAGGTGCGGCGCATGTGCGCCGCCGCCGGACTGAGGGTGCGCCGCCTGAAGCGGGTGCGGGAGGGGGCGCTCCGACTGGGCACCCTGCCGCCGGGGAAGTGGCGCCGCCTGACGGCGGAGGAGCTCCGCCTGCTGGGCCTGTGACGCCCCTCTTTGCAAGATTGGGAGAAAAACTTGCAAAAGGGGATTGCTTTTCCCCGCCAGACCCGGTATGATAAAGAAGATTGAAATCCGCGTCTGGGCGCCACTCCCGCCGGAGCGGACAGACAGTAGGGGGATCCATCCATGTCCAACGACATTTTATCGGTGATTCAGGGCAATATGCCCACCTTCTCCAAGGGACAGAAGCTGATTGCCAATTTCATTCTGGAGTCCTATGACAAGGCGGCCTTCATGACCGCCAGCCGCCTGGGCAAGACCGTCCGCGTCAGCGAGTCCACGGTGGTGCGCTTTGCCGCCGAACTGGGCTATGACGGCTATCCCGCCATGCAGAAGGCCCTCCAGGAGATGATCCGCTCTAAGCTCACCTCCATCCAGCGCATCGAGGTGTCCAACGACCGCATCGGCGATCAGGATATCCTGTCCATGGTGATGCAGTCGGACATGGAAAAGATCCGCATGACCTTGGAGGAGACAGACCGGGAGCACTTCAACCGGGCGGTGGACGCCATTGTGGCGGCCCGGCACATCTATATTTTAGGCGTGCGCTCGGCGGCGGCCCTGGCCAGCTTCCTGGGCTTCTACTTCAACCTGATCTTCGACCATGTGACGGTGGTGCACTCCACCTCCACCAGTGAGGTGTTCGAGCAGTTGCTACGGGTGGGGCCCGGGGATGTGGTGATCGGCATCAGCTTCCCCCGGTATTCCCGCCGGACGGTGACGGCCATGCAGTTTGCCAGCGACCGGGGGGCCACCACCATCGCCCTCACCGACAGCGAGACCTCGCCTTTGGCCCCCATCTCCACGCTGAAGCTGCTGGCCAAGAGCGACATGGCCTCCTTCGTGGACTCCCTGGTGGCCCCGCTGTCCCTGGTCAATGCCCTGATCGTGGCCATCGGGCGCAAGAAGAACGACGATCTCTCCCAGACCTTTGAGACGCTGGAGCAGATCTGGGATGAGTATCAGGTCTATGAGAAGGTGGAAGAGAACCATTGAATGATGTGATTGTTGTCGGCGGCGGCGCGGCCGGATGCATGGCCGCCCTTGCCGCCGCCCAAAGGGGGGCCTCCGTCACCCTGCTGGAGCGCAACCCCAAGCTGGGGCGCAAGCTGTACATCACCGGCAAGGGCCGCTGCAACGTGACCAACGACTGCACGGTGCAGGAGGTGCTCCAAAACGTCCCCCACAACAGCCGATTCCTCACCAGCGCCGTCACCCGCTTCCCGCCGGAGGCGGTGAAGGCGTTTTTTGAGGGCCTGGGCGTTCCGCTGAAGACGGAGCGGGGGAACCGGGTCTTTCCCCGGTCGGACAAGGCCGCCGACATCATCGACGCCCTGCTCCGCGCCCTGCGCCGGGCGGGGGTGTCCGTGGTGCAGGATCGGGCCGTGTCCCTGCGGCGGGAGGACGGCGTCCTTCTGGGCGTGGAAGGGGAGGGCGGCTTCTACCCTGGCGGGGCGGCGGTGATCGCCACCGGCGGGGTGTCCTACCCGCTCACCGGCTCCACCGGCGACGGCTATGCGCTGGCCCGCAGCGTGGGGCACACCGTTCTGCCCCCCAGGCCCAGCCTGGTGCCCCTGGTGGCAGAGCAGGATTTCTGCGCCAGGATGCAGGGCCTGTCCCTGCGCAACGTGGCCATCCAGGTGCGAAACGGGAAGAAAAAGGCGGTCTACGCCGAGCAGGGGGAGCTGCTGTTCACCCACTTCGGCCTGTCCGGGCCGCTGATTCTCAGCGCCAGCGCCCACATGCGGGATTTTGAGAAGGAGCACTATTACATCAACCTGGATCTCAAGCCCGCCCTGGACGAGGAAAAGCTGGACAAGCGGCTGCTCCGGGATCTGGAGGAAAACGCCAACCGGGATTTCCACAATGTGCTGGAAGGGCTGGTGCCCCGGCTGATGGTGCCGGTGCTGGTAGAGCTCACCGGCATCCCGGCGGAGGAGAAGGCACATTCTGTGACCAAGGCCCAGCGCCGCCGACTGCTGGATACCCTCAAGTGCCTGCGCATCGACATCAAGGGGCCCCGCCCGGTGGAGGAGGCCATCGTCACCTCCGGCGGGGTCAAGGTGTCGGAGGTCAACCCCACCACCATGGCGTCCAAGCTGGCTCCCGGCGTCTATTTTGCCGGAGAGGTGCTGGACGTGGATGCCTATACCGGCGGCTTCAACCTGCAGCTCGCCTGGTCCACCGGCCGGGCGGCCGGGGAGGCCGCCGCCCTGTCCCGCACTGAAAACC
Source organism: Flavonifractor sp. (assembly GCF_019422385.1). Classification (NCBI taxonomy): domain Bacteria; kingdom Bacillati; phylum Bacillota; class Clostridia; order Eubacteriales; family Oscillospiraceae; genus Flavonifractor; species Flavonifractor sp. The sequence goes on along the minus strand of NZ_JAHZDL010000002.1, from coordinate 68,922 downwards.
GAGGAGGAAGCAACCCATGACAGAGCACAAGAGCATCGCCGTGGACGGGCCGTCCGGGGCGGGGAAATCCACGCTGGCCAAGCTGCTGGCCAAGGAGCTGGGCTTTTTGTACGTAGACACCGGGGCGATCTATCGCACGGTGGGGCTGAAGGCCTACCGGGAGGGGGTGGATCCGGAGGACGGGGCGGCGGTGACCGCCCTGCTGCCCGGCCTGAACATCGAGCTGAAATACGGCGGGGACGGCCTGCAGCACATGTACCTGGACGGCGAGGACGTGACCGACGCCATCCGTCAGCATGAGATCTCCCGGTATACCTCCTGTATCTCTGCCATCCCGGCGGTGCGGGACTTTTTGCTGGAGCGCCAGCGGGAGCTGGCCCGCACCCACGACGTGATTATGGACGGCCGGGACATTGGCACCGTGGTGCTGCCCCGGGCCGACGTGAAGATCTTCCTTACCGCCTCTCCGGAAGACCGGGCCCGCCGGCGCTATGAGGAGCTGCGCCAGCGGGGGCAGGAGACCGACTATGATACCGTCCTGCGGGATGTGATTCAGCGGGATGAGCACGATACCAGGCGGGCCGCCGCCCCCCTGCGGCAGGCAGAGGACGCTCTGCTGGTGGACACCACCGGCAACTCTCTGGAGAAGAGTCTGGGCGTCCTGCTGGACACCATAAAGGAGCGGCTGCATGCATGAATAAGAAGCCAAAGAAGAACCTTGTCTACTGTATTGCCTATATTGTACTCTGGGTGGTGTTTCGTATTGTGATGCCCACCCGGTGCATCAATAAGCAGAACCGCCCCAGGGGGGGCGCGCTGCTGTGCGCCAACCATACCCGCACCAACGACCCCCTGTTCATCGCCTATGCCCTGGGGTGGCGCTATCAGATCCATGTGATGGCAAAAGAGGAGATCATGCACTGGCCCTTCATCGGCTGGGTGCTCCGCCACGGCGGCATCTTCGGCGTCAAGCGGGGCAAGGCGGATGTGGCCGCCATCAAGACCTCCATCAAGTACCTGAAGAACGATGAACTGCTCCTCATGTTCCCCGAGGGCACCCGCCACCAGGACGGCGACTTCGGCGACGCCAAGACCGGCGCGGCCATGCTGGCTCTGCGCACCGGCGTGCCCATCATCCCCATCTACTTACCGGCGGAAAAAAGATTCTTCCGGTGGAATCCCGTGGTGTTCGGCGAGGCATACTATCCAAAGGTGCCGGAGGGGCGCAAGCCCACCCAGGAGGACTATCACGCTGTGGCGGATGATCTGATGGAGCGCATTGAGGCGTTGAAGCCTCAGGCCGGCCGATGAGAGTCGAGCTGGCCAGAACCGCCGGCTTCTGCTACGGCGTCCGCCGGGCGGTGCAGCTGGCGGAGGAGGCGGCGGGACAGGGCAGACCCTGCGTCATGCTGGGGCCCATCATCCACAACCGGGACGAGATCTCCCGGCTGGAGGCCATGGGCGTGGGCCTGGCCGCCTCGATGGAGGAGATCCCGGAGGGAAGCGCCGTGCTCATCCGCTCCCACGGGGAGGGGAGGGCCGTCCACGAGGCCCTGGCCGCCCGTGGGTGCACGGTGATTGACGCCACCTGTCCCAACGTATCCCGCATCCACGGCATTGTGTCCCAGGCGGAGGGGGAGGGGCGGCAGGTGCTGATCATCGGCACGCCCACCCATCCGGAGGTGGCCGCCATTGCCGGCTGGTGCGCCCATCCCGTGGTGCTGGAGGGGGCGGCGGCCCTGTCAAACTGGCTGGATGACGCCCCGGAGCGGCGGGAAATGCCCCTCACCATGGTGTCCCAAACCACCTCCACCCGATTTATTTGGGATTCCTGCGTAGAAAAAGCAAAAAAAGAGTGTACAAACTTAAAAATTTTTGATACAATATGTAATGCTACGTGTAAACGGCAGTCTGAGGCCCAGGCGCTTGCCGCGCGATCCGATGCTGTGGTCGTCATCGGAGGACGGGAGAGCTCCAACACCAAACGGCTGGCGGAACTATGCGGGGCGCTCTGCCCCATGGTGGTTTGGATCGAACGGGCGGCAGAGCTGGAACCTTCCACCCTGTGTCGGAAGGCTTCTATTGGAATCACTGCGGGCGCGTCCACGCCTGAGTGGATTATAAAGGAGGTCTATGACAAAATGAGCGACGAAAACATTGAGATCGAGGAATCCTTTGCTGAAATGCTGGAGAAGTCGATCAAAACTTTGCATACAGGGGAGAAGGTCACAGGCGTTGTCACTGGCATTACGCCCACTGAGATCTATGTGGATCTTGGGACTAAGCACGCCGGCTACATACCGGTGTCCGAGCTGACCGACGACCCTACGGTCAAGGTTGAGGATCTGGTAAAAGTCGGCGACGAGATTGAGACCTATGTCATGCGCGTGAACGACCAGGAGGGTGTGGTCACCCTCTCCAAGAAGCGCCTTGACACGGTCAAGAGCTGGGAGGACATTGAGCAGGCCCGCGAGGAGCGCACCACCGTCGAGGGTGTGGTCACCGAGGAGAACAAGGGCGGCGTTGTCGTCAACATCAAGGGCGTGCGCGTCTTTGTGCCCGCCTCCCAGACCGGCCTGCCCCGGGACACTCCCATGAGCCAGCTGGTCAAGCAGAAGGTGCGCCTGCGCATCACCGAGGTCAACCGCGCCCGCAAGCGCGTGGTGGGCTCCATCCGTGCCGTGGAGGCCGAGGAGCGCGCCGCCAAGGCCGCCGAGGTGTGGGAGAACATCGAGGAGGGCAAGCACTACACCGGCACCGTCAAGAGCCTGACCTCTTACGGCGCCTTCGTGGACATCGGCGGCGTGGACGGCATGGTTCACATCTCCGAGCTGTCCTGGTCCCGCATCAAGCACCCCTCTGAGGTGGTGAGCGTGGGCGACACCGTGGACGTGTATGTCATCTCCTTCGACAAGGAGAAGAAGAAGATCTCTCTGGGCATGAAGGATCGCACCCAGAACCCCTGGGAGATTTTTACCGGCAAGTACAACGTGGGTGACGTGGCCAACGTCCGCATCGTCAAGCTGATGACCTTCGGCGCCTTTGCCGAGATCGTCCCCGGCGTGGACGGCCTGATCCACATCTCCCAGATCGCGGATCACCGCATCGACAAGCCCGGCGACGTGCTCAGCGAGGGCCAGATGGTGGATGTGAAGATCATCGACATCGACTACGAGCACGAGAAGGTCTCCCTGTCCATCCGCGCGCTCCTGGAGGAGCCCGCCGCCGAGGACGAGGACGTCAACGAAGAGTAATCACCTGATTGACCAAACAGCGCCATTTCCTGTGGAAATGGCGCTGTTTTTTTCGGATTTACAAAAAATAAACAGGAAACGGCTTGCAAAGGGGAAAAAAGGCGACTATAATACATTACGTAGGGTAAAATTGGAGGTATACGAAACGGAATGTTCTGCTGGGAGGTGGAAACGTGTTTCAGGTGGGAGACAAAATTGTCCATCCGATGCATGGTGCCGGCGTGATTGACAGCATCGTGCAGAAGAAAGTCAACGGCGTCGTCAGAGATTACTATATTCTCAAGCTGCCGGTGGGCGGCATGCTGGTGATGATCCCCACGGCCAACAGCGAGGAGATCGGCGTGCGGCCCGTCATTAAGGGCGAGGAGGCCGACCGGGTCATCGCGGCCATTCCGGGCATCAAGGTGGACATGATTCCCAACTGGAACCAGCGTTACCGGGAGAACATGCTGCGCCTGAAAAGCGGCAATCTGCTGGAGGTGGCCCGGGTGGTCAAGGGCCTGATGCTCCGGGAGGGGGAACGGGGGCTGTCCACGGGGGAACGGAAGATGCTCCACTCTGCCAAGCAGATCCTGATCTCCGAGATCGTCCTCTCCCAGAATTCCAGCTATGACGAGGTGGAGGCGCGCATAAATACCGCCCTGGCCCAATAAGTCTGTAGGGGGCGGTTCTGCGGAACCGCCCGGCCGGGCAAAATCAATTGGAGGGGGGAGCCGAAGAGGCTCCCTTTTTTTGAAAGGAGAGATGGACATGGCCGGACTGCTGGGCCGCCTGTTCCGGCGGCGGCGGGAGGAGCTGCGCTGCTCCGCCGTGGTGCCGGCTGCGGGGAGCTCCACCCGCATGGGGAAGGATAAGCTGCTGCTCCCTCTGGGGGAGCAGCCGGTGCTGCTGCACACCCTGCGGGCCCTGGATGCCTGTCCCTACATCACGGAGATTGTGGTGGTGACCCGGGAGGAGCTGATCGTCCCCATCGGCCAGCTGTGCCGGGATGCCGCTTTGGAGAAGGTGCGCAAGGTGATCGTGGGCGGGGCGACCCGCAGCCACTCGGTGCTGGCCGGCCTGGGGGAGCTCTCCCCGGACGCGGAGCTGGCTGCCATCCACGACGGGGCCCGGCCCTTGGTGAGCCAGGCGGTGCTGGAGGCGGTGATCCGCCGGGCCTCGGAGTGCGGCGCGGCGGCCCCGGCGGTGCCGGTGAAGGACACGGTAAAGCGGGCGCGGGACGGGCTGGTGACGGCCACCCTGGATCGGGCCGAGCTGCGGGCGGTGCAGACCCCCCAGGTATTCCAGGTGGATCTGATCAAAACCGCGCTGCAAAAGGCCCTGGAGGACGGGGCGGAGCTCACCGACGACTGCGCCGCGGTGGAGCGGCTGGGCATCGGCGTGGCCCTGACAGAGGGGGACTACTGCAATCTGAAGCTCACCACCCCGGAGGATCTGGCGGTGGCGGAGGCGCTTCTGGCATGGAGGGAAGAGCAGTGAGAATCGGACACGGCTATGATGTACATAGGCTGGTGGAGGGGCGAAAGCTGATTTTGGGCGGCGTGGAGATCCCCTATGAGCGGGGGCTGCTGGGCCACTCCGACGCGGATGTGCTCACCCACGCGGTGATGGACGCCCTGCTGGGGGCCTGCGCCCTGGGGGATATCGGCCATCTGTTCCCGGACAGCGACCCGGCCTACGCCGGGGCGGACAGCCTCCGACTGCTGGACGAGGTGATGTCCCGGCTCCATGCCCAGGGATTCCGGGTGGGCAATGTGGACGCCACCGTGCTGGCCCAGGCCCCCAAGCTGGCCCCCCACCTGCCCGCCATCCGCCGGAACCTGGCCGACCGGCTCCAGGTGCCCCTGTCCCGGGTGAGCGTCAAGGCCACCACCGAGGAGAGACTGGGCTTTACCGGTGCGGGGGAGGGCATGGCCGCCCACGCCGTCTGCCTGGTGGAGGAGGACGGCTGACCGCAGACAACGGGGCAGAACCCGACGCTCCTTTCGTGCATACACTGGCACGAGAGGAGCGTTTTGCTATGGTCTACTATCTCATCGTGTGCCGTTCGCTAACCTACGCCCAGCGGACGGCGGCCGCCCTGGAGCGGGCGGGCATCACGGCCTATATTCTCCGCTCGCCCAGAATCATCGCCGGCGAGGGGTGCAGCCACTCCGTCAAGGTGTCGGAGCGGAATCTGGCCCGCGCGCTGCTGGTACTGGAGCGGGTGGGGCTCTCCCCCAGGCGGATCTATATCATATCCGGGGACGGCGGCTATAAAGAGGTGCTGTTATGATCTATCTGGACAGCGCAGCCACCACCCTGCAGAAGCCGTCCGCCGTGGCCCGGGCCATGGCCCGGGCGGTGAACCATCTGGCTACCCCGGGGCGGGGCGGCCACGCCCCCGCCATGGCCGCGGCGGAGACGGCCTTCGCCTGCCGCCGGGTTGCGGCGGAGCTTTTCCAGCTGGAGAACCCGGAGCAGGTGGTGTTTACCTTCAACGCCACCCACGGCCTGAATATCGCCATCCGCTCCCTGCTGGAGCCGGGGGACGCGGTGGTGATCTCCGGCTATGAGCACAACGCCGTTACCCGCCCCCTCCGCGCCCTGGGGGCGGAGGTGCGGGTGGCGGAGGCATCCCTTTTTGACCGGGAGGCCCAGCTGGCGGCCTTTGAGCGGCAGCTGGACGGGGACGTGAAGGCGGTGCTCTGCACCCACGTGTCCAATGTATTCGGCTTCGTGCTGCCGGTTGGGGAGATCGCCGCCCTGTGCCGGGCACGGGGCATCCCCTTTGTGCTGGACGCCTCCCAGTCCGCCGGCTGCCTGACGGTGCGGATGGGAGAGCTGGGGGCGGCCTTCATCGCCATGCCGGGGCACAAGGGCCTCTACGGCCCCCAGGGCACCGGCCTGCTGCTGTGCGGCGCGGAGACAAAGCCCCTTCTCCAGGGGGGCACGGGCAGCGCCTCCGCCCTCCAGGACATGCCGGAGTTCCTCCCCGACCGGCTGGAGGCGGGCACCCACAACATGCCGGGCATCGCCGGACTGCTGGAGGGCCTCCGCTACGTCCGGGCCCAGGGGACGGAGCGCATCCTGGCCCATGAGCGCCGGCTGCTCCGTCCGGCGGGGGAGGCACTGGCCCGGATTCCCGGCATCACAGTGTTCCAGGCGGAGGAGCCGGCGGCCCAGGCCGGTGTGCTCTCCTTCCGGATCGACGGCATGGACTGCGAGGCGGCGGGGGAGGCCCTGGGCAGGCGGGGCATCGCCGTCCGGGCGGGGCTCCACTGCGCGCCCCTGGCCCACCGCTCCGCCGGCACCCTGGAGACAGGTACCGTCCGCGTCAGCGTCTCCGCCTTTAACACCGCTCAGGAGCTGCGCCGCCTGATCCGGGCGGCGGCCGAGCTGGCAGAGCGCAGAAAATAGCCGCCCGGTGCGGCTATTTTTTTGTTGTTCAGAAGCACGACAGCGCGGAGGCGCGCCGTTTTCCGGTGCCCGCTCCGCCGCAGGTTTATTCACAGAAAATTGATTTCCCTTCTACTTGCCAACCGACTGGGAATACAGTATAATAAACTGGTTAAAGAATCTTTGAGCGGTCTGTGTTGGAACAATGACGCCGGCGGTGCCGGGAGCGGGAGACGGTGGACATGGAAGGCATTATCTATTTGCTCCAGCAGTTCTGGAGTATGGTAACCCCGTTTGGAATTTCCGACGTGATCGACATTGCGATCATGTCCTTCATCATCTACAAGTTCATCATGTTCATGCGCCGCACCAACTCCGGTGCGGTGGCAAAGGGGATCCTGCTCTTTTTGGCTGCCCTGCTGGTCTCCACCTATTTTCAGCTCAACACCATCAGTTATCTGCTGCTCCAGGTGGTGGACTGGGGCGTGATCGCCCTGGTGGTTCTGTTCCAGCCGGAAATCCGCCGTTTTCTGGAGAAAATGGGCCGAACCACGCTGGGAAATGTATTCAACAACCAGGAGGAGCGCAACGAGCTGGACAGCGCCATCACCCAGACGGTGGAGGCCTATACCTCCCTGTCCAAGAGCAAGACCGGCGCGCTGATGGTCTTTGAGCGCAAAAACATGCTGGACGACGCCATCAAGACGGGCACTGCCCTGGACTGCACGGTGAACGCCGAGCTGCTGAAAAATATCTTCTGGAACAAGGCTCCCCTCCACGACGGCGCGGTGATTGTCCGCGGCGGGCGGATCGTGGGCGCGGGTTGCATGCTCCCAATGTCGGGCAATGTGAACCTGTCCCGGGAGCTGGGCATGCGCCACCGCGCGGGCATCGGTGCCAGCGAGCAGACCGACGCGGTGGTGGCCATCGTCTCGGAGGAGACCGGCTCCATCTCCGTGGCGGTGGGCGGCATGCTCAAGCGCCACCTGGCGCCGGAGACGCTGGAGCGGCTGCTGCGCAATGAGTTGATGCCAGAGCCGGTGCAGGACGATTCGGCGGCCAAGTTCAAGCTGGGCAGCCTGCTCCGTTTTGTAAAGGGGGATAAGCAGGATGGGAAAGAAGATTCTTAACAGCAAATGGATTTATGTCATTCTCTCCGTCCTGCTGGCCTTTGTCCTGTGGCTCTATGTGGGCAGGGAGGCCAACCCGGAAGTGACCAACACTCTGAGCCATGTCCAAGTGGTGTACAGCGGCCTGGAGAGTCTGGAGGAGCGGGGGCTGATGATCTCCGAGGGGGCGGAGCAGACTGTGTCCCTGCGCATCCGGGCCACCCGGGACGTGTGGCGCCGTCTGAACCAGGGGGACACCACCGTCACCATTGACGTCTCCGGCATCGCTGAGCCGGGAGAACAGAGCGTGTCCATCACCACCCGGAACATCAGCTTCCCCCGTTCCATCACGGTGCTGGATTCCATCGACGTACAGTATACCAGCCCGGGAACCGTGGACTTTACCGTGTCCCGCTGGGCCTCCAAGGACGTGCCGGTACAGGGCGTGTTCAACGGCAGCGTGGCCGAGGGCTACCAGCGGGAGGAGTTCTCCTTTGCACCGGAGACGGTCACCGTCAGCGGCCAGGAGGAGCTGGTAAACCAGGTGGATCACGCCCTGGTGACGGTGTCCCAGGAGGAGATGAGCACCACCTATATGGAGAATTGCAGCTATACCCTGGTGGACGCCAACGGGGAGCCCGTTGCCAATGCCGAGCAGCTCGACACCTCTCCCGAGACAGTGCTGGCCACCCTGCCCATTGTGCAGCTGAAGGAGGTACAGCTGACGGTGGACATCATCCCAGGCGGCGGAGCCACTGAGGACGACGTCACGGTGGAGATTGACCCGCTGACCATTACCGTCTCGGGTGAGGCGGCGGATCTGGCCGAGCTGGACAGCATCAGCCTGGGTGAGATCGACCTGTCCACGGTGTTCGGCACCCAGACCGAGAAGATGCCCATCAATCTGGACGCATCCCTCACCAATGTCAGCGGCCCGGCGGAGGCCACCGTGACGGTGCGGGTGGAGGGCCTGTCCACCAAGACCTTGGAGGTGGACAACATTGAGATCATCAACAAGCCGGCGGGTTACGAGGCAGATCTGGTGACCCAGTCCTGCACCGTACTGGTTCGCGGCCCCCAGGAGGCCCTGGATGCCGTGACCGCCTCCCAGATTCGCATCGTGGCAGATTTGTCCGATCTGGATCCCTCCACCGGCACCCGGACGGTGCCCGTCCGGGTCTACCTGGACGGCAGCAGCGAGGTGGGGGTCGTGGGTACCTACAATGTTTCCATCTCCATTACCAGATCATAGAGAAAAGGTGATCCTGACATGGTTCAAACCGCAAAAGTGACCCGCATTCTGCCCGGCGGGCGGGCAGAGGTATCTGTCAAGCGGCAGTCGGCCTGCGGCCACGACTGCTCCAAGTGCGGCGGCGGCTGCAGCGAGCTGATGGTGAGCTCCACGGTTTCCGTGGTCGCGGCCAACGGCATCGGCGCCCAGCCCGGCGATATGGTGACGGTGGAGTCCTCCACCAAGGGCGTGCTGGGAGCGGCAGTCATGGTGTACGTGGTGCCCTTCCTGCTGTTCTTCATTGGCTATTTCACGGCGGCGGCCCTGGGGCTGCCCGGCGGCGGCAGCGCCGGTGTGGGCGGCATAGGCTTTGCACTGGGGCTGGTGCTGGCCGTGCTGTGGGATCGCCGCGTGCGGAAGCAGCAGTCCATCTCCTTCCGCATCACCGCCATCGCCGCCGGGGACTGATGTTCGGCTACGTGCGCCCCAACCGGGATGAATTGAAGGTGCGCCAGCTCCGGGACTACGAGGCCCTTTACTGCGGCCTGTGCAGCAGCCTGGGGAGGCGGCACGGATTTTTTGCCCGGTTCTTTCTCAACTACGACTTTACCTTTCTGGCCATGCTGCTGGACGGGGGGAGACCGGAGACGGAGCGGCGGCGCTGCCCGGCCCGGCTGTGGTGCCGGAAAAAGACCTGTGCCATTGCCGGCGGCGTGGATGCGGCGGCGGACGCCGGGACGATTCTGAGCTATTGGAAGCTGCGGGACACCGTGGCCGACGGGACGTTCTGGGCGCGCACCGCCGCCCGGTTGCTTTCCGTCCTGCTCCGGCGGGGCTACCGCCGGGCCGCCGGCCACCGGCCGGAGTTCGACCGGACGGTGCGGGGCTGCCTGGAGGAGCTTCAGGCCCTGGAGCGGGAGAACTGCCCCTCCCTGGATCGGACGGCGGACACCTTCGCCCGGCTGCTGGCCGGGGCCGCCCCCGCCTCGGGGGATGCCGCCCGGGATCGGGCGCTGGGGCAGCTGCTCTACCACGTGGGCCGGTGGATCTACCTGGTGGACGCCTGGGACGACCTGGCGGATGACCGGCGTACCGGCTCCTATAACCCCATATCCGCCCGGTTCGGCGGGGAGACGGAGGCCAACCGGGACTATCTGCGCACCACCCTGCGCCACTCCCTGAACCTGGCCCGCTCCGCCGCCGCCCTGCTGGAGCTGGGCCACTGGCGGGAGACGGTGGAGAACATCCTCTTTCTGGGCCTGCCCATGGTGGAGGAGCTTGTGTTTACCGGCCGCTGGAAGGCCGTCAATCAACATAACAGGAGACAGAATCCATGACAGATCCGTATACCGTACTGGGGGTCAAGCCCGACGCCAGCGATGAGGAGGTCAAGCGGGCCTACCGGGAGCTGGCCCGGAAATACCATCCGGACAACTACCAGAACAATCCCCTGGCCGACCTGGCCGAGGAGAAGATGAAGGAGATCAACGAGGCCTACGACGCCATCACCAAGATGCGCAGCGGCGGCTCCTCCGGCGGCTACCAGAGTCAGGGGGCCTATCAGGGCTCCTACCAGGGGGGGTATCAGCGGCAGTACTCCAACGCCTCCTCCGGCAGCCTGTACAACCAGGTGCGCCAGGCCATCAACATGGGGGACATCAGTCGGGCGGAGGAGCTGCTCCGCTCCGCCCCGTCCCAGGATGCCGAGTGGCACTTCCTCACCGGCTCCATCGCCTACCGGAAGGGGTGGCTGGACGAGGCCACCCAGCATTTCCAGATGGCCTGCAACATGGATCCCTCCAACGGGGAATACCGGCAGGCCCTGATGATGATGCGCCAGGGGGGACAGGCCTACCGCCCGTACGGCTACGGCGGCGGGGTGGACACCTGCGACCTCTGCACCACCTGTCTGTGCCTCAACTGCCTGTGCGGCGGCTGTGGGAACTGAGCCATGGGGCGGGCGCGCTTCGGAAAGGGGGCGGGCCGGATCGCCCTGGTGGGCGTTCTGGCGGCGCTTTCCCTGATCGTTCTCTACCTGTCGGCCGTGTCTCCCGCGGCACAGCTGGGCATCGTGGCCATCGCGGGGGTGTTTCCCGCGGGGGCGGTGGTGTCCGCAGGGCTGGGGGCCGGCTTTTTCTGCTACGGCGCGGCGGGCTTGCTGGGCCTGCTGCTGGTGCCTGACAAGGCCAACGCCCTGCTCTACCTGCTCTTTTTCGGCCTGTGGCCCATGCTCAAGAGTCTGCTGGAACGGCTTCCCAGCCGTCCCGCGGAGTGGGCGGGCAAGCTGGCGGTGTTCAACGCCGTCCTGACCCTCTGCTGGTTCGGCCTGAAGGCGCTGTTTCTGCCCTTCCTGCCGTCGGCCCTGACGGCGGCCTGGATGGTGTATGCCGCCGGCAACGTCGCCTTTGTTATCTATGACATCGGGTTTTCCAAGCTGATTGCATTCTATGTGGCCAGGGTAGACAAGGTCTTGCGGAAGGCTTCCTAGTCTGGTATAATTTTTTAGATCACCAAATGATGAGAGAAACGGGGGGAACCCGCGTGGTAAAGAGCATGACGGGCTACGGCAGGGGAGAGGCCGTGGTGCACGGCCGCACCATTACCGTGGAGGTGCGCTCGGTCAACAACCGCTATCTGGACTGTACGGTGAAGCTGCCCCGCGTTTACGTATTCGCGGAGGACGCCGTCAAGGCCGGGGTGCAGAGCCATATTTCCCGGGGTAAGGTGGATGTGTTTGTCACCATCGGGCCGTCGGAAAAGGGGGATGTGGCCATCTCGGTCAACAAGCCGCTGGCCGACGGCTATTACGCCGCCCTGTGCCGGCTGCGGGACGACTACGGCTTGAAGGACGATATTTCGGTCTCCCTGCTCTCCCGGTTCCCCGACGTGTTCCTGGTGGAGAAGACCCAGGAGGATGTGGAGGCCATGGCCGCCGACATCTGCTCGGTGCTGGAGCTGGCACTGGCCGACTTCGACGCCATGCGCAGCCGGGAGGGGGAGAAGCTCTATCAGGATGTGCTGAACCGGGCGGACACCATTGAGGGCCTGACCGCCAGGGTGGAGGAGCGTTCCCCCGGCATCGTGGCCGACTACCGCGCCCGCCTGACGGCCAAGCTGAACGAGGTGCTCCAGAACACCCAGATCGACGAGAGCCGCATCCTCACCGAGGCGGCCATCTATGCCGACAAGGTGGCGGTGGACGAGGAGACCGTCCGCCTGCGCAGCCACCTGTCCCAGCTGCGCCATATGCTGGAGCAGGGGGGCGCCATCGGCCGCAAGCTGGACTTTCTGATCCAGGAATTCAACCGGGAGGCCAATACCATCGGCTCCAAGTGCAGTGACATTGAGACCGCCGGCTATGTGGTGGACATCAAGGCCGAGATTGAGAAGATCCGGGAACAGATCCAGAACATTGAGTGAGGCGGTGAGAGAATGAAGCTCATCAATATCGGCTTCGGCAACATGATCTCCGCCGGCCGGCTCATCGCCATTGTCAGCCCGGAGTCGGCCCCCATCAAGCGGATGGTGCAGGAGGCCCGGGATCGGGGTGTGCTCATTGACGCCACCTACGGCCGCCGCACCCGCGCGGTGCTGATCATGGACTCCGACCACATTGTCCTCTCGGCCCTCCAGCCTGAGACGGTGGCCGGCCGCCTGGGCGGCCGGGATACGGAGCCCGCAGAGGAGGAGAAGGAGGAGCCATGAACTGGAAGAAGAAAGGAAAGGGACAGCTGATTGTCCTATCCGGCCCGTCGGGCGTGGGAAAGAGCACGGTGATCTCCGAGCTTTTGGGTGCCCGGAAGGATATCTACTTCTCCGTCTCCTTTACCACCCGCCAGCCCAGGGTGGGGGAGGAGGACGGGATCAACTACAACTTTGTGACCCGGGAGCGGTTTGAGGAGATGATCGCCGGGGACGAGCTGTTAGAATATGCCGAATACGTCCATAATTACTACGGAACCTCCCTGCGGGTGATCCAGGAGAAGCTGGAGGCCGGCATCGATGTGCTGCTGGACATTGAGGTTCAAGGCGCCGCCAAGGTGCGGGCCAAATGCCCCGACGCGGTGTTTATCTTCATCGTGCCCCCCTCCTTTGAAGAGCTCTCCCGCCGCCTCCACCGCCGGGCCACCGACCAGGAGGAGGTCATCCAGGGCCGGCTCCAGAAGGCCCGGGAGGAGTGCAAGCAGATTCCCCACTACGACTACGTGGTGGTCAACGACAAGGTCTCGGAGGCCGCCTGGGAGATCATTTCCATTCTGACAGCGGAGAGCTGCCGAACCAAAAACCGCGTTCAGCTTCTGGACGCCATTTCATCCTTGGAAGGAGACTGATTGACATGATGCTGGAACCCCCCATGAAAAAACTGCTGGAACAGGTGCCCAGCCGCTATATGCTGGTGAACGTGGTGGCCCAGCGGGCCCGGCAGGTGGCCAGTGAGGCCGAGGACGCCGGAATCCCCCTGGACGACAAGCCGGTGACCATCGCCATCCGCGAGGTGGCCGACGGAAAGCTGGAACTGAACGACGAGGAGCGAGACGAGGCGTAAGCAGCCGATCTGAGGCAAGCGGCGGGTGATCTGATCCCGGCGCTTGCCTTTTCTGGAGAAAGGGGGCTTGTATATGGCGGGAAATACAGTGGCGAAAATCGCCCTCCAGGCCGCCACCTACGCCATCGACAAGCCCTATGACTACCAGGTGCCCACGGAGCTGCTGGATCAGCTGCGCCCCGGCATGCGGGTGATCGTCCCCTTTGGGGCGGGCAACCGGCGGACGGAGGGGATTGTCCTGGCCCTGGAGGGCGGACGGCCCGACGATCCCAGGCGCAAGGCCATTCTGGCACTGCTGGACGAGGAGCCGGTGCTGGACGCGCCGGAGCTGCGCCTGGCCCTGTGGATGCGGGAGCGGTACTTCTGCACCGTGTACGACGCAGCCCGGGCCATGCTGCCGGCGGGCCTGTACTTCTCCCTCCAGGATCGGTGGCAGCTCGCCCCCGGCATGGACGAAGAGGCGGCCTATGAGGCGGCGGGCCGCTCGGAGCGGGCCCGCAGGGTGCTGGAGCTGATCTTTGCCTCCGGCGGCTGGGCCGACGTGGCCCAGCTCAAGGAGGCTTTCGGCACCAAGGATCCCAATCCCGCCCTCAAGCTGCTGCGGGACAAGGGGGTGCTCATCCTGGAGACCAGCGCCTCCCGGGGCGTGGGGGACAAGAAGGAGCTGGTGGCCGCCCTGGACATCCCGCCGGAGGAGGCCATGGCTCAGGTAACCCCCAAGCGCCGTTCCGCCCCCCTGCGGTATGCGGTGACGGAGCTGCTGTGCGCCCTGGGCAGCGCCTCCGCCAAGGAGCTGTGCTATTTCACTGGCGCGTCCAATTCCACCCTCCGCTCCCTGGCCAAGAGCGGCATCCTCCGGCTGGAGCAGCGGGAGGTCTACCGCCGGGTGGCCGTGGAGCCGGGGGAGCGGACCGCGCCGCCGGTGCTCAACGCCGAGCAGCAGGCGGCTTTCGACGGCCTGGATGCCCTGGCCGTTGAGGGGAAGCCTGCCGCCGCCCTGCTTTACGGGGTGACGGGCAGCGGCAAGACCCAGATCTATCTGCGGCTGATCTACGCCGCCCTGGGGCGGGGGCGCACCGCCATGGTACTGGTGCCCGAGATCGCCCTCACCCCACAGCTGCTGCGCATTTTTGCCTCCCACTTCGGGGACGACATCGCGGTGCTTCACTCCTCCCTCCGGGCGGGGGAGCGGTATGACGAGTGGAAGCGCATCAAAAGCGGCAAGGCCCGGGTGGTGATCGGCACCCGCTCCGCCGTGTTCGCCCCTTTGAAAAACCTGGGGCTGATCGTGCTGGACGAGGAGCAGGAGGCCACCTACAAGTCGGAGAACGTGCCCAAGTACCACGCCCGGGACGTGGCCAAGTACCGCTGCACCCAGAGCGGCGCCCTGCTGGTGCTGGGCTCCGCCACCCCGTCGGTGGAGAGCATGTACCACGCCAGGCGGGGGGACTACCGCCTGTTCACCCTGTCTCACCGCTATAATCAGGGCGCCCTTCCCGAGGTGCGCATCGTGGACATGAAGGGGGAGCTGCGCGCCGGCAACGGCACCTCCCTCAGCGCCCCCCTCCGGCAGGCCTTGTCGGAGACCATGGCGGCGGGGGAGCAGAGCATTCTGCTCCTCAACCGGCGGGGGGCCAGCCGCATGGTCACCTGCGGCGAGTGCGGGGAGGTGCCCACCTGCCCCCGGTGCTCGGTGCACCTGACCTACCACTCGGCCAACGGCCGGCTCATGTGCCACTACTGCGGCCACTCGGAGCCGCTGCCCCACGCCTGCCCCTCCTGCGGGGGAGCGCTGAACTTTATCGGCGCGGGCACCCAGAAGGTGGAGGAGGAGCTGAGAGAGGCCTTCCCGGAGCAGGAGATCCTGCGGATGGACACCGACACCATCTCCGCCACCCAGAGCCACGAGAAGCTGCTGGCCCGCTTTGAGCGGGAGAGGATCCCCGTGCTCCTGGGCACCCAGATGGTGGCCAAGGGCCTGGATTTCCCCAACGTGACCCTGGTGGGAGCGGTGTCCGCCGACCAGTCCCTGTATGTGGACGACTACCGGGCGGGTGAGCGCACCTTCTCCCTGCTGACCCAGGTGGTGGGCCGGGCGGGCCGGGGGGGCAAGCCGGGGCGGGCCATCATCCAGACCTTTACTCCGGACAACGACGTGATCCGCTGCGCCGCCCGGCAGGACTACGACAGCTTTTATGCTCAGGAGATCGCCCTGCGGGAGATGCGCCGCTGCCCGCCCTTCCGGGATCTCTTTGTGCTCACCGCCTCCGGCACCATGGAGAGCGCGGTGCTGCGGGCCTGCATGCGCCTGCGCCGTACCCTGGAGAGTTGGCTGGCCCAGCCGCCCCTGGCGGGGATGGAGGTGCAGCTGCTGGGGCCCGCCCCGGCCAGCATTGCCAAGGTCAACGACCGCTACCGCTACCGGCTCACCCTGGCGGCGGAGAATACCAAAGCCCTGCGGGCGGTGGTGGCGTATCTGCTCCGCTGTGCGCAGACTGACAAGGAAAACAGGGGCGTGTCCGTCTCGGCGGATGTGAACCCGCTGGATTAAGGAGGAAACAACATGGCTCTCAGAACAATTTTGACCGACGGCGATCCCGCCCTCCACAAGGCGTGCCGCCCAGTGACCAACTTTGACCAGCGCCTCCATGATCTGCTGGACGATCTCAAGGAGACCCTGGCCAACGCCAACGGGGCCGGCCTGGCCGCCCCCCAGGTGGGGATCCTCCGCCGCGCCGTTGTGGTGGTGGACGGGGAGGACCACATGCTGGAGCTGGTCAACCCGGAGATCATCTCCCAGGAGGGGGAGCAGGAGGGCTTTGAGGGCTGCCTCTCCGTGCCCGGCCGGTGGGGCGTGGTGAAGCGCCCCCTGAAGGTCCGCGTCCGCGCCCAGGACCGGGACGGCAACTTCTTCGAGGCCGAGGGGGAGGAGATCGTGGCCCGCTGTTTCTGCCACGAAATCGAGCACCTGGACGGCCATCTGTTCACCGAGCACACCGACCGGCTCTACACCACCGAGGAGCTGGATCAGCTGATGGAGGAGCAGGGGGAATGAGAATTCTGTTCATGGGCACCCCAGACTTTGCCGTGCCCTCCCTGGAGGCCCTGGTGGCCGCCGGCCACGACGTGTGCGGGGTGTTCACCCAGCCTGACAAGCCCAAGAACCGGGGCATGAAGCTGCTGCCCACGCCGGTGAAGGTGTGCGCCCAGGCCCACGGCATCCCGGTGTTCCAGCCCGTCAAGCTGCGGGACGGCACCGCCCTGGCCCAGATCCAGGAGTTGGCCCCGGAGCTGATTGTGGTGGCCGCCTACGGCCGCATTCTGCCCGACGACATTCTGGCCGCCCCGCCCAAGGGGTGCATCAACGTCCACTCCTCTCTGCTGCCCAAGTACCGGGGGGCCGCCCCCATCAACTGGGCGGTGCTCAACGGGGACAGCGAGACCGGCGTCACCATCATGCACATGGCCCATGATCTGGATGCCGGCGACATCATCGACCAGGCCGCCACTCCCATCGACCCGGATGAGACGGTGGTGTCCCTCCATGACCGGCTGGCCCAGATGGGGGCGGAGCTGCTGGTAAAAGTGGTGGCGGACATCGCCGCCGGCACCGCCGCGCGCACCCCGCAGGATCACGGCAAGGCCACCCTGGCCCCCATGCTCAGCCGGGAGCTGTCCCCCATGGACTTCACCCGGCCCGCCCGGGAGCTCCACAACCAGGTGCGGGGGCTGATCCCCTGGCCCGCCGCCGTGACCGAGCTGGGGGGCAGCCGCTGTAAAGTATTTTCCACGTCCGTACTGGACGTCCATACCGATGCCGCCCCCGGCGCCATTTTGGCGGCGGGGAAGGAGGGCATCCAGTTGGCCTGCGGCGGCGGCACGGTGCTGCGCATTGATGAGCTCCAGGCCGACGGCGGCAAGCGCATGAAGGCCGCCGACTACCTGCGGGGCCACCCCATCCCCGTGGGATGATCCGCCTGCTCTGGACGCTGGCCGTCTCCGGGGCTGTCATCGCCCTGGGGGTGGTGCTGGTGCTCCGGTGGCTGGGTGCCGCCGGAGTCCCGGTGCCTCTGAGAGGCCAGTCCCCGATATCGATCCGCTATGAGGCAGACAGGAAGGAGAGCGCGGCGGTGTTTGCCGCCGCCCTGCTGTTCCGGCTGGCGGTGTTTCTGGCAGCAGCCCTGCTGGCCTGCCTGGTGCTCTATCCGGGGACGGGAGCCCATTGGGCCCTGGACATCTGGAAAAAGTGGGACGCCTGGCACTACGTCAACCTGGCGGAACTGGGCTATTCCGGCTATATGGAGGACGGAAAGCACCTGTTCCTGGTGTTCTTCCCTCTGTACCCGTGGCTGGTGCGGCTGGTTTCCGCGGTAACGGGCAATACTATGGCGGCGGGACTGCTGGTGTCCTCTGTGTGCTATGCGGCCGGGTGCGTGTATCTGTACAAGCTGGCGGCCTGGGAGCTGGGGCGGGAGGCCGTCCGGCGGACAGTGCTCTTTCTCTCCGTCTTTCCCTATGCCTTTTTCTTCGGCGGGGTGATGACCGAGGGCCTGTTCCTGCTCACCACCGCCGCATCCCTGTGGCACATCCGCCGCCACCGCTGGTGGCGGGCGGGGCTGTGGGGCACTCTGGCCGCCATGACCCGGATGCACGGCCTGCTGCTCATCGGCGCCGCCGGGGCGGAGCTGGTGGAGCACCTGGGGCACTTCGACTGGAGGGCCATCCTCCGCCGTCTCCCGGCGGTGCTGCTGCCGGCGGCGGGCAGTCTGGTCTACCTGGGCCTCAACGCCGCCGTGACCGGCGACCCCTTCGCCTTCACGGTGATGCAGGAGCACTGGAGCCAGGGGTTCTGCTGGATCTCCGACACCCTGTGGTATGTGCTGGAAAATGCCCGATCCTATCCCACGGTATCCATCCGTTATGAGATCTGGATTCCCACGCTGGCCATGTTCCCCCTCTTTTTCGCGTTGCTCTGTTATGCCTGGAAGCGGTTCCGGAGCATGTACACCCTCTACGCCTTTGTCTATCTGGTGCTGAACTACTCCCTGTCCTGGCTGCTCAGCGCCGGGCGGTATCTGTCCTGCGCCCTGCCGTTCTTCCTGTTTGCCGCCGCGCTGACGGAGAAGCGGCCCTGGCTCACCGCCCTGCTGGCGGGGGGCATGGGGGCGGGATTCCTGATCAATCTGACGGTCTACCTGACCGGAGGACAGATCATGTAACCAGCGTGTCAAAAAAGTGGCTTTCGCCACTTTTTTGAGAAAGCTGCATGGCAGAAGGGGTTCGATTTCTTACGAAATAGTCACCCCTCCCGCCATGAGAAGTGTCATTTCCGAGGCGCATGTCCCCGGAAATGACGGATTTTGATTTTATTCCGTCATCTGCGGATGACGGAACTCTGCGAGGCTTTCCCTGCGGGGGAGTTTTTTGACAATCTGCATGTAACGCCCTTTCACGGAGGTTTCTATGCCCTTTTTCTACTACTACGCCCCCTACTACTGGATGATTTTGGTGCCCGCCATGCTCATCGCCCTGCTGGCCCAGCTCAACGTGTCCTCCACCTTCAACCGCTATTCCCGGGTGGCCAGCCGGCGGGGCTTCACCGGCGCCCAGGCGGCGGAGGAGGTGCTCCGGGCCCACGGCGTGTACAACGTGCGCATTGAGCGGGTGTCCGGCCGGCTCAGCGACCACTACGACCCCCGGAGCAACGTGATCCGCCTGTCCGACGCGGTGTACGGCTCCACCAGCATCGCCTCCCTGGGTGTGGCCGCCCACGAGGCGGGCCACGCCGTCCAGTACGCGGTGGGGTACGGCCCCATCAAGCTGCGTACCGCCATCATCCCGGTGTGCAATATCGGCTCCCAGCTGTCTATTGTGCTCATCATCCTGGGCCTGGTGCTCTATTTCCCGGCCCTGTTCGGCGTCGGAGTGATCCTCTTCGCCCTGGCGGTGGTGGGGCAGATCGTCACCCTGCCGGTGGAGTTCAACGCCTCCCGCCGGGCCATCCAGAGCCTGTCGGGCACCGGCCTGCTGGACGACCAGGAGCTGCGGGGGGCCCGGAAGGTGCTCACCGCCGCGGCCCTGACCTATGTGGCCGCCCTGCTGGTGTCCCTGGCCCAGCTGCTGCGCTATCTGCTGGCCTTCGGCGGCCGGCGGAGGAGCTGAAATGGGTACGGCTCGGAACGTGGCGCTGGACGCCCTGGTGGCCTGTGAAAAGCAGGGGGCCTGGTCGGACGGCTATCTGAAAAAGGCCATCAAGGCGGCGGAGCTGGACGGCCGGGACGCCGCCCTGGCTACCCGCCTGTGCTTCGGTGTGCTCCAAAACCGGATGCTGCTGGATTTTTACCTGTCCCAGATGTGCACCACCCGGCTGGAGAAGCTGGAGGCGCCCATCCGCAACCTGCTGCGGCTGGGGGCTTATCAGATTTTATATCTGGATCGGGTGCCAGACCATGCCGCCGTCAGCGAGACGGTGTCCCTGGCCCGGAAGAAGGCCAAAAACCCCCGGGCCGCCGGGCTGGTCAACGGGGTGCTGCGCAGTCTGGTGCGGCAGAAGGACTCCCTGCTTGAGCCGCCGGATCCGGCCACCCGGTACAGCCACCCCAAGTGGCTGGCGGACGAGTTTGCCCGGCGGCTGGGCGTGGAAGAGGCGGAGGCCCTGCTGGAAGCCGACAACGGGGAGCCCCCCACCTGCGCCCAGGTGAACACGCTGAAAACCACGGCGGAGGCCCTGGCAACCTCCCTCAAAAGCCAGGGGGTGGAGGCGGAGTCCCACCCCTGGCTGCCAAACTGCCTCCTGCTCCGCCACACAGGGAGCCTGGAGGGGCTGGAGGAATTCCAGCAGGGCCTCTTTTACATCCAGGACGCCGCTGCCAGGCTGGCGGTGACGGCGGCCGATCCCCGGCCGGGGATGCGGGTGCTGGACGCCTGCGCCGCCCCCGGCGGCAAGTCCTTCGCCGCCGCCATCGCCATGGGGGACAGGGGAGAGGTGGTTTCCTGCGACATCCACCCCCACAAGGAGAAGCTGATCCAGGCGGGCGCCGCCCGGCTGGGCCTGACCTGTATCCGGACGGAAGTGCTGGACGGCAAGAGCTGTAAAGAGGAATTCCTGGACAGCTTTGATCTGGTGATCGCCGATGTGCCCTGCTCCGGGCTGGGCATCATCCGCAAGAAGCCGGATATCCGCTACAAGGATCCTAAGCCGCTGGAGAACTTACCAAGCGTACAGGCCGCCATTCTGGACAGCGTGGCCCGCTATGTGCGCCCGGGAGGCGTGCTCCTCTACGCCACCTGTACCCTGCTGGAGCGGGAGAACGAGGGCGTGGTGAGGGCATTTTTGGACAGGTGTAAAGACTTTACACCGGAGAGGTTCCAGTTGCCCGGAGAATTTGAGGATGCTGAGACGGGCATGGTGACCTGCTGGCCTCACCGGCACGATACCGATGGCTTTTTCTTCGCCAAGCTCAGGAGGACTAAAGATGGAGACATATGAGGTGCATCCCCGTGCAGGGCTGGGGCCCTTCCGCCTGGGCATGACCCGGGAGGAGGCAGAGAAGCTCCGGGCCCGGCTGGGCCTGCCTGAGCCCCCTGACTCCTTCTACCTGGAGTATGAGGAAGGCCGCTTGTCCCGGATCGGGCTGAACGCGGCGGAGAATGTCCGGATTCTGTACCGCGGTCTGGATCTGATCCACACCCATGCGGAGGATGTGATTGCCGCCCTGTCGAAGGAGTCCGGCTTTGTGTGCGACTGTGCGGATCATGATCTGGCGGATACTTACGACTTTCCAGCGCTGGGACTGGAGCTGTGGCGGGAGGAGCCCTATCATCCCAAGCTGCTGGAGGAGCCCGGCTTTCAGCGTATGCTTGCCCGGGATCCCTTTACAGACTATCGGCTTGGCTGGTATTTTCTTCAGGTTTGGGTGCAGGCGGATCAGTTCCGGGCTGATTTCCCCCTGAGGGAGTGCCCTGCCCCGGATTACGATTCCTGGTTTTTGCAGCAGGAGGAGCCAGAGCCCATTCCACCGGAGCGGCTGGCGGCGGTGGCAAAAAAATACGGCCTGGAGCCGCCGGGCGTACACGGCAGAGGAGAGGAACCATGACCGACATCAAATCCATGAACCTGGCGGAGATGTCCGCCTACTTCAAGGAGCTGGGGGAGCCGGCCTTCCGGGCCAGGCAGGTGTTCCAGTGGCTCCACCGGGGCGTATCCTCCTTTGACGAGATGACCAACCTGTCCAAGGCCCTGCGGGAGAAGCTGGCCGCCGCCTGCGTGCTCTGCCCGCCCCGGGTGGAGCGCAAGCAGGTCTCCGCCCAGGACGGCACCATCAAGTATCTGTGGCGGCTGGGGGACGGAAACTGCATTGAGACGGTTTTGATGCGCTACCATCATGGGAATACTGTGTGCATCTCCTCCCAGGTGGGGTGCCGCATGGGCTGCGCCTTCTGCGCCTCCACCCTGGGGGGGAAGATCCGGGATCTCACCCCCGCCGAGATGGTGGATCAGGTGCTCTTTACCCAGCTGGACTCCGGCGTGCCGGTAAGCAACATCGTGCTCATGGGCATCGGCGAGCCGCTGGACAATTTCGACACCGTGCTCCGCTTTCTGGAGCTGGTGAACAGCCCCGAGGGACTGAACATCGGCATGCGGCATATCTCCCTGTCCACCTGCGGGCTCACTGAAAAAATTGACAAGCTGGCCGATTATCAGTTACAATTAACGTTGTCTGTGTCCCTGCACGCGCCGGACGACGAGACCCGGAGCCGGATCATGCCGGTGAACCGGGGCATCGGGGTGGAGAAGCTCTTTGCCGCCTGCCGCCGGTATTTTGAAAAGACCGGCCGGCGCATCTCCTATGAGTACGCCATGATCGACGGGGTCAACGACGCCGACTGGCAGGCGGATCTGCTGGCCCGGCACCTGAAGGGCACGCCGGGACACGTAAACCTGATCCCCCTGAACCATGTGGAGGAGAGCCCCCTGAAGCCCAGCCGCCGGGTGGCCGCCTTCCAGAAGCGCCTGGAGAGCCACGGCGTCACCGCCACGGTGCGCCGCAAGCTGGGGGGAGACATCGACGCCTCCTGCGGCCAGCTCCGGCGCAAGCAGATCCAGGGACAGCTATGACAAAAGACCGGCCCGTGCCTGGCCGCGCAGGGCATGAGCCGGGGGATACAAGTGCGGAAAAGAGGAAAACCAGTATGATACATGCATGGGGAATTACCGACAAAGGGGCGGTAAGAACGCAGAACCAGGATGGATACTACTTAGATGTTCCCTCGGAGCACCTGGCCGTCGGCGTGGTATGCGACGGCATGGGTGGCGCCAAGGCGGGCAATGTGGCCAGCCTGGTGGCGGTGGAGACCTTCGTGGACGCCCTCAAGGAGATGGGCAGCCAGGAGGAGTCCCGGCCGGCCGCCGTCCTGGCCCAGGCCGCCGAGACAGCCAACTCCGCGGTGTTTCACCGGGCGGCCACCGACCCGGACTGCCGGGGCATGGGCACCACCATGGTGGCTGCCCTGGTGGTGGAGCGGATGGCCTACCTGCTCAACATCGGGGACAGCCGGGCCTACCATGTCAACGACCAGGGCATCGCCCGCCTGACCCGGGATCACTCGGTGGTGGAGGACATGGTGGCCCGGGGGGACATCACTCCGGAGGAGGCCCGCAACCACCCGCGGAAGAACCTGATCACCCGGGCCCTGGGCTCGGAGGAGCACATCCGGGCGGATCTCTACGAGAAGGAGCTTCAGCCGGGGGACTTCCTGCTGCTGTGCTCCGACGGACTGAGCAACATCGTGACGGATCAGGAGCTGCTCTACGAGGTGATCCACGGCGGGGAGCCGGCGGACTGCTGCCAGCGGCTGCTGAACATCACCATGTCCCGAGGGGCGCCGGACAACGTGACGGCGGTTCTCATCCAGATTGCAGAATAAGGGGGTAATGAACTATGGATCAGTACATAGGGAAATTACTCGACAACCGATATGAGATCCTGGAGCGCATCGGCATCGGCGGCATGGCCGTGGTGTACAAGGGCCGGGATCACCGGCTCAACCGGCTGGTGGCCATCAAGATCCTCAAGGAGGAGTTGGCCCAGGACGCCGAGTTCCGCCGCCGCTTCCACGACGAGTCCCAGGCCGTGGCCATGCTCTCCCACCCCAACATCATGGCGGTGTACGACGTGTCCCACTCGGCGGAGCTGGACTACATCGTCATGGAGCTGCTGGACGGCATCACCCTCAAGCAGTACATGCAGAAGAAGGGGGGCAAGCTGGCCTGGCGGGAGGCCCTCCACTTCATCACCCAGATCATGAAGGCCCTCTCCCACGCCCACAGCCGGGGCATCATCCACCGGGACATCAAGCCCCACAACATCATGGTGCTGCGGGACGGCAGCCTGAAGGTGGCCGACTTCGGCATCGCCCGGCTCACCTCCGCCGCCCAGGCCACCCTGACCCAGGAGGCCCTGGGCTCCGTCCACTATATCTCCCCCGAGCAGGCCCGGGGCAGCCACATCGACGCCCGCAGCGACATCTACTCCGCCGGCGTGGTGCTCTACGAGATGATCACCGGCCGCCTGCCCTACGAGGGGGACTCCCCGGTGGCGGTGGCCATCCAGCATATCAACTCCATCCCCCTCTCTCCCCGGGAGATCGACCCGGAGATCCCCGAGGCCCTGGAGGCCATCACCATGAAGGCCATGGCCTCCGACGTGAACCAGCGGTATATCTCCGCCGATGCCATGCTGGCGGATCTGGAGGAGTTCCGCAAAAACCCCAGCATCAACTTTGACTACACCCCGGCGGATCTGCTGATCTCCGAGGGGGATGAGCCCACCCAGATCCTGGGCGCCAACACCCCCCACACCGTCCGCACCCAGCCGGCCCACGGAGCCCGCTCCCCGGAGGACACCTATGTGTCTCCTGCCCCTCACCCCCGGAAAAGCCGCCCGGCCCGCGTGGAGGACGACTACGACGACTATCCGGAGCGGGGCGGCAGCCGCCTGCCCATCATCCTGGCCATCGTGGCGGTGGCGGTCTTTGTGGCGGGCATTGGCGTGTTCCTCTGGGTCAGCTTCTTCGGCGGCGCGGGGGAGACCCTGTACGCCGTGCCCAGCCTGCTGGGCAAGACTCTGGAGGAGGCCCGTGCGGACGCCAGCGTGGTTTCGGCCAATTTCCAAATCGTAGAGGGCGGTGAGACAGACAGCGACCGCCCGGTCGGACAGATTGTCTCACAGGATCCGGTGGAAGGCCGCAACGCCGCCGCCGGCGCCACCATTACCGTGATTCTCAGCAACGGCAGCGGCTATACGGACGAGGAGGCCAGGCAGATGCCGGATCTGGTGGAGCAGGATGTCCGGCTGGCTGTCAGCAGCCTGGCGGCGCTGGGCTACTCCGAGGAGGCCGGCAACCTGGTGATTCAGAAGGAGTACTCTGAGGACATGGCAAAGGATCACGTGATCTCCACCGTCCCCACCAAGGATACGGATCTGACGGATGTGGCCCAGGTGACCCTGGTGGTCAGCGACGGGGAGGAGACCCTGCCCGTGACGGTGATCTCCTTCCTGGACATGACAGAGGAGGATGCCAGGAAAGCCGCAACGAATCTGGGCCTGGATCCGGTCTTTGAGGGCTCGGAGTACAGCAGCGAGTATGATGAGGGCGATGTCTGCTGGCAGAGCATTACAAACGGCACGCAGGTGGCCGAGGGCACCACCATCCGTTTCCGGGTGAGCCTGGGCCCCGATCCCGCCGCCACCCCCAGCCCCAGTGTGGAGCCCTCGCCTGAGGCGACCCCCGCCCCGACCCCCGACGACGGGGAGGAGGAGCTCAAACCCTATACCTTTAACGTCAGCCTGCCCAGAGACGGCCGGGAGAGCGTCCAGGTGAACGTGACCGTGGGGGACGGGCAGTATTCCTACAGTAACACCTACGACACCATCATGCAGTCCATCCCCATCACGGTCTACGGGAGCGGCACCCAGGAGATCCGGGTGTATTTCGACGGGGAGCTGGCCGAAACCACCACCTATGACTTTGGCTGAGATATGGAAGGCATCATTTTGAAGGCCCTCAGCGGCTTCTACTATGTGGACGGCGGAGACGGCGCCCTGACGGCCTGCCGGGGCCGCGGCAAATTCCGCCATCAGAAGCTCATCCCCCTGGTGGGGGATCGCGTACGGTTCACCCCCCTTGGGGAGGGGGCGGGGATCCTGGACGAGATCCTCCCCCGAAAGAACCAGTTCCAGCGCCCGGCGGTGGCAAACATCGACCAGCTGGTGGTGATCGCCTCCGGCGCGGTGCCGGTGACCGATCCGTTTCTCATCGACCGGGTGGTGTCCATCGCCGAGGGCCGGGACTGTGAGCCGGTGATCTGCATCAACAAGTGCGATCTGGACGCGGCGGAGGAGCTGTATCAGACTTACCGGAAGGCCGGCTTCCTCACCCTGCGGGTGAGCGCTGAAACCGGCGAGGGCATTCCGGAGCTGGCGGCGGCCATTGCCGGCAAGGTATCTGCCTTTACGGGCAATTCCGGCGTTGGCAAGTCCAGCATCCTCAACGCCCTGGAGCCGGAGTTCCGCCTCCAGGTGGGGGAGGTCTCCGACAAGCTGGGGCGCGGGCGGCACACCACCCGCCATGTGGAGCTGTTCCGCCTCTCCTCCGGGGCCATTGTGGCGGACACCCCCGGCTTCTCCTCCTTTGACACCGAGGGGATGGAGCTGCGCCGGCCGGAGGAGCTGCAGTACACCTTCCGGGAGTTCGCCCCCTATTTGGATCAGTGCCGGTTTACGGGGTGCGCCCATGTAAAGGAAAAAGGCTGTGCAGTCCTTGCGGCGGTGAAGGCAGGGGAGATCGCCCCCAGCCGCCACGCCAGCTATGTGCGGCTGTATGAACAGGCAAAGGAAGTGCCCGAATGGGAGCGGAAGGAAAAAGAGCAATAATTTTCGGCTCCATGTCCTGCGGGGACGGCGCCTTCCTGCGGCCCTATCTGGAGGACGGGGAGTGGGTGGTCATCTGCGCCGACGGCGGCCTCCGTAGCGCCCGGGATGCCGGCCTGCAGCCCGACTACCAGATCGGCGACTGGGACTCCGGCGGCGCGCCGGAACCGGGGGTGCCCTGCGTCACCCTGCCGGTGGAGAAGGACATGACCGACCTCCAGGCGGCGGCGGAGCAGGCTCTGGGCATGGGCTGCCGGGAGCTGCTTCTGTGCGGCTGCACCGGCGGGCGGCTGGATCACACCGCCTCCAATCTGGTGCTTCTGGAGTGGATCGCCGGCCGAGGCGGCCTGCCTGTGATGGTGGACGAGGACAATGAGGTGCGGTTTCTGGAGGGGCCGGCGGAGCTCCGGCTGGCCAACCGGCCGCCCTACCGCTACCTGTCCCTGATCCCTCTGGATCGCACCGTCACCGGGGTGACCCTCCGGGGCCTGAAATATCCCCTCACCGGGGCCACCCTCACCCGGGGAGACACCCTGTCGGTGAGCAACGAGCCCCAGGCCCAGGTGATGGAGATCTCCCTCACCGCTGGCCGGGCGCTGCTGATCCGCAGCCAGCGAAACTGAATCGGAACCCCCTGCCGCCTCCCGCGTATACTGGAACAGAACCAGTTGCGAAGGGAGGCGGCTTTTTTGACGCCACAGACCAAAAAGTGGTTGGGTACGGCGGCCCTCTGCGTGGGGGGCGCGGCCCTGCTGCTCCATCCGGCCATCCTGTTCTCCTTCGGCGCGGGGGCCTGGGCGGGCAGCCGGGGCAGGGACTGGCTCAGGACATTTCTGGCGGACAGGGAGGCTTGGCTATGAAGATCGTTGTGGTAAAATCCCCCAAGGCGCTGCGGGGACTCCTCAAGGCCATCTTCGGCATCAGGGGGTCGTAAACGGAGGACATAGCCCGGCACGCGGGCGCATATAGTTCTGTAGCAGACTACATGAATCCGGGCTTTGGCCCCGACAAGGAGTGGAACGCTATGGAGCTGGAATTGGAACGGATCGGCTGGAACGGCTATGAGGCGGCGCTGGAGACCACCGTGTGCCAGGAGGAGACCTTGGAGAGCATTGTGCCTGACGCCTGCCCGGACGTCCTGCGCATCTGTGAGACCGAGGGGATCGTCTGCCTGAGGGACAAGGTGGTGCAGGAGGGGCGGCTCACCCTCTCCGGCTCCGTCCGGGCGTCGCTGCTCTATCTCCCCGACGGCGGGGAGGGGCTGCGCCGGATGGAGGTGGAGCTGCCCTTCACCTGCCCGGTGGAGCACCCCGGCCTGACGCCGGAGTGGAAGGTGGTGGCCGTTCCCCAGGTACAGGGGGCGGACGCCCGTCTGCTCAATCCCCGGAAGGTGCTGGTGCGGGTGAGCCTGGCCGTCTGGCTCCAGGCCTGCGCCCCGGTGGAGGAGGAGCTGTGCGGCGGCATCCAGGCCCCCGAGGAGGCGGGCATCCAGCAGCTGGTGGAGCCCTGGGAGGCGTGTTCCATCGTCTGCCTGGGGGAGAAGCCCTTCACCTTCTCCGACGAGATCGCCCTGTCCGGCAGCAAACCGGAGGCGGAGGAGCTGCTGAAAAGCCGGGTCACCCTGCGGTGCAGCGAGTCCAAGGTGATCGGCAACAAGCTCATCTTCAAGGGGGAGAGCCAGCTCCAGTTCCTCTACCGCTCCACGGCGGGGGCGCTGTGTACGGCGGAGTACGAGCTGCCCTTCTCCCAGATCATGGAGGTCAGCGGGGCGGGGGAGGAGTCGGTCTGCCAGGTGCAGGTGGTGCTCACCGACCTGGAATGCACCCTGGATCAGGGGGACGGCCGCACCATCAGCGTGTCCATGGGCCTGCTGGCCCAGGCGGTGGTGCGGGACACCCGCACCCTGGAGCTGCTCACCGATGTGTACTCCACCGCCTATCCCCTCACCGCGGAGCGGAAGAGCTGCACCCTCCGCCGCCTGGTGGAGCACGGGGAGCGGGAGGCGGCGGTGCGGGAGATCCTGGAGACCGGCCAGCTGGCCCAGGAGGTATCGGACGCCTATGTGACCCTGGGTGCCGTCACCCAGAGCCGGGAGGGCACCCGCCTGACCCTGGCCGCCGAGGCCTATGTGACGGTGCTCTACCGCACCGAGGACGGCGCCTGCTCCTCCGTCACCCGGCAGCTCCAGGCTGCCTGCCCCCTGGAGCTGCCCGAGGACGCATCCTGCACCTGCCTGTGCAGCTGCACTGCCCCGGTGTTTGCCACCCCCACGGCGGGGGGCATTGAGGTGCGCTTCTCCCTCAGCTTCTCCTACACGGCCCTGACCAGCCGCACGGCGGCGGCGGTGGCCGCCGTCCAGCTGGATGAAAATGCCGCCGCAGATCACGCCGGCCAGCCCTCCATCGTCCTGCGTGTGGTGGGGGCCGGGGAGCGGCTGTGGGACATTGCCAAGGCCTACGGCACCACGTCCCGGGACATCGTCCAGGCCAACGGCCTGGAGGAGGAGCTGGCCCCGGAGGGACAGCTGCTGCTCATCCCCAGGAAACGCTGATCCGTGCCCCCGCCCGGCTCTGCCGGACGGGGGCATATTTGCCGGCTTATCCCCATAGGATGTAGGGAAACCACCGGCTCACGGGCCGAAGGAGGAATTGCAAGTGGAAGAACGCAAGATCTATGAGGATATAGCCCTGCGCACCGAGGGGGACATCTATATCGGCGTGGTCGGGCCGGTGCGGACTGGAAAATCCACCTTCATCAAGCGCTTCATGGAGACCATGGTGATCCCCAATATCGAGAACGTGTACCGCCGGGAGCGGGCCCGGGATGAGCTGCCCCAGAGCGGCTCCGGCCGCACTGTCATGACCGCCGAGCCCAAGTTCGTCCCCGAGGAGGCGGTGCAGATCACCATGGAGAACGGGGCGGCCTTCTCGGTGCGGCTCATCGACTGCGTGGGCTACATGGTGCCCGGCGCGGTGGGCACCCAGGAGGACGACAGTCCCCGCATGGTGACCACCCCCTGGTTTGACTATGAGATCCCCATGACCGAGGCCGCCGAGATCGGCACCCGCAAGGTGATCGCCGAGCACTCCACCATCGGCATCGTGGTCACCACCGACGGCTCCATCACCGACATCCCCCGGGAGGACTACCTGGAGGCGGAGGAGCGGGTGATCACTGAGCTCAAGGAGCTGGGCAAGCCCTTCCTGGTGGTGCTCAACTCGGCCTATCCCAGCTCCGACCGGGCCCAGGCCATCCGGGCGGACATCGCCGGGCGGTATGACGTGACCTGTGTCTGCGCCGACTGCCTCCAGCTGGACGAGAACGCGGTGACCGATATCATCAAGGGGGTGCTCTACGAGTTCCCGGTGAAGGAGCTGGATCTGTTCCTGCCCCCCTGGGTGGACGCCCTGCCCTATGACCACCCCATCAAGAGCGGCCTGTATACCGTCATCCGGGAGGGGGCGGCGGGGATGCACCGCATCCGGGACGTGGAGCGGACGGTGGAGGCCATCGGGGCCTGCGACACGGTCAGCGGCGCCCGCATTACCTCCATCAGCCTGGGCACCGGCCTGGCCGCCGCCCAGCTGGAGCTGCCCCGCAGCCTGTTTTACGACACCCTCTCCGAGCAGTCCGGCTTTGCCATCCGGGACGACGGGGATCTGCTGGAGCTGCTGTCCAGCCTGGCCCGGGTCAAGGCGGAGTACGACAAGGTGTCCGGCGCCCTGGAGGAGGTGAAGGCCACCGGCTACGGCATTGTGGTGCCCAGCACCGACGAGCTGGTGCTGGAGGAGCCGGAGATCGTCAAGCAGGGGGGGCGCTACGGTGTGCGTCTCAAGGCATCCGCCCCCTCCATTCATATTAAACGTATCAAACAGAAGTATAAAAGTGATGAGCAGACAGAATGGGAGGAAATTTTTAATCAGTGCTTTTGTCATGATATAAAGTGCCAGACCGCACATGATTTGCGGTCTGGCACTTTATCATACAGTAAATCCTAAAATAGTGGCTAACTCAGGGTATTTCTTATTCAGCTCATCTTCGATTTGCCTGAGATAGTTGTGGAAATTTGGTGTTTCAGTTTCGGGTTGTCTCATTTCATTACGATCTTCTCTCAGTGCAATTCGCTGGAAATAATATGGATTTGTGTTGGCTTTGTAATGAGGTCTATAACGCTTTAAATCGTAGTTGTTCATTAGCTGTTTGCTAAAGTCTCCTACTTTGATAGGCTTCAAATTTATTGTAGAGCAAAACAATTTATAGGCATTATATAGGTCGCTTTGTTTTGTCTCAGATCCATCACTGAATTCACAGCACTTCTCTATGAAAGATCTGACTGAGGGAAGAATCGACCCATCCTCGCTCGCTGTGGATTTGCTTTTTTTGGAAGTTGAATTGATCGGAGAGTAACCCCAAAGAAGCAAATAAAATTGAATCCACAGTATATTTTCTTTTGTCAGGGAACACTCTTGTGGTAGGGAAAAAGACACAGATTGTATTTTGGTTTCCAGAGCTTTTTCAAGGCTTTTTATGTCTTGCTCATTTCCAAATAAAAGATAAGTCAGTTCAGATTTATGTTTCCGCTTTCCTAGTATATCATCATTTCTATAATATAATCTTGGAAATTTTTCCGCATAATGCGTTGAGCATCTGAAAGCTCATTTGGAGGAAGTGGAGGGGTCGAAGCATCGATTTCAAGCTTTAGGTGGCTCTCGATTTTTCCGTTATATTCCATATTAATACCTCCTTCGAATGAACATAAATCACATATGTACATGAATTTCCAGCTTTAGTCTACTATAGCCCCTTATTCTTGGCAATAATTTTTGAGAAAAAGATCAAATTTTACAGGGAAGCGAACATAGGGGTACAACTCGGAACTATATAATATCAGAGTGGGTGGCGTAAAAAAATAACCACCTCCTAACAGCTCATTGACTTGGAACGAATACCATTCGATCCGGGATCATATGCTGTATAGGATGTGATTCAATATGGCAACAGCAAGAGAAACCACCCCCCAGGCTGTTGTACTAAGGAACGAGGTCATGCTCCAGATCAATCAGCGTCTGTTTGATTCTGGCATCATCTCAAAAGACGTATATGAACAGGCAAAGATAAAAATAGTGAGCAGTACATAAACTTTAAGCTCAGTTCCGCAAGTCCGTCTTGCAGGAACTATTTTTTTGCCCTGATCGGATTAAAACGCATTATATTTTTTTATTTCCACTAACTATATATTAGCTGGGACCCCGAGGGGAAGTGGAACCAATCCGCTTCCCCTTGTGGCCAGTATAAAACGATGGAGGTAGATGAAAATGGATAGATCTTCATATAAAAAAGATACAGTTACTTTAAAGATAGAGATACCTAGAGATATATATTCTTCTATAAAAGAGAGAGCAGAAGAAAAGAAACTTACGTTAAAAGAATATGCCATACTAAAAATGACAGATGAGGTAGGAGGGAGAGAGGCGTTGAGGAGGGAAATTATTACAAATATTCCTGTATACTATAATAAAGTAAGAGAAATTGTGGATCAAGACTTACGAGGTTATTTTATGGAATTTGGAGCGTTTTTATGCCGTCTTTGAAAGTAATTTGTATGCAAGACCCGGTTTGGGAGAGCAGAAGTGGATTTCACAAATACCACGATCCCAATGCCTTGGGGGCTGTAGTGTCATACTGCCTGCAAGAGCAGAAAATCCCCTCAGAACTAGTAAGCGGCTTTGGCGTTAATATTAGCCAGGCTGCCTATGAGATGGAGCGCCTTTCCGAGGCGTACGGAAAGACTGAGGGGATTCATCTAAGGCATATGGTTTTGTCCTTCTCTCCAAGCGAAATAGAGCAATTACAACCGGATGCGCTCGGGGAGATATACAAGATCGGAACATATGCAGCGCAATATTATGGAAGTGAATATCAAATTGTGTATTCTCTTCATGAAGATTCTGGTAACTACCACGTCCACTTTGTCATGAATACAGTGAGTTTCCTTACAGGGAGAAAATATAGAGGCGATAAAGCAGATTACTATAGATTTCAAGACTATTTGAAAGAATTTTTAGGTGAGTATTATGGTATGAAGTTATATGTGCTCTCTGATAAGGAATCGCATACTCGAAAAATACCTGCCAAGCCGATGGCCTGACAGGTATTTTTCATCCTCTTTCATGGGAAGAAAGATAGGAAATTAAGCTTGTTTTCGGAATTTTCCATCGGTTCCCAATTCTGAATGCAGGTATCTTCTTTTCATTTAGCAACTTGTATGCTGAGTTTTTCCCGATTATGAGGATTTCACATAGTTCTTCAATAGAAATGATATCCCGATACTCGTCAAGCACGGCTGGTACACTCCTTTTTACGTTAATTATCGTTATGTTCATTCAAAAAAGCTGGCATCGGAAGCGTCTGTGGATTATACCAGAGAGATTTTAAATGAACGCAGCGGATTATTTCCACGGCGGTATCCGCAGAACGTTTTTCCAAAGCAGAAGTGAATCCACACCGGACATTTTCATCTGGCACCGGGTTTTCCTCCATATACTGAGGCTTTGTATGGCCACAGTTTGCACAAAATGCAGTGAGTTTTTTCGACTTCTTTACAGAAATTACACATAAGAGGTAGCGCTGAGGTATACTATCTTGCTATAATATAGACGGGAAATTATGCCTGAGAGGAAGATGGCCTTTGAAGATCCGGAAACGTGCTCCAGACATGCCTGTCATGCCAGATTCGTTGCTCCCGCGCCTGCTGGTATGCGGCGGGTTGGTCCTGCTGCTGGTTCTGGCGGGGCTGTGGCTCAACCGTCCGGACGGGTCGGCGCCCACTGCCTCCAGCCAGCTGGTCTTTGTCCCGGCTAAAGTGACGGCGGTGCTATCGGACAATGCCCAGCCGGACTATGAAAACGGCGAGGGCCGCCGGATCGGCACCCAGGAGCTGGAGATCCGCATCCTGTCCGGCCGGCATAAGGATGAGATCCTGCCGCTGACCAACTACATGAGCGCCCTGTTCAACGTGGATGTGCAGGCGGGCGACCGGGTGATCGTCCGGCTCATCACCCAGGAGGACGGGTCCTACTACGCCTCCATGTTCAACTACGACCGGGGGCTGGTGATGGGGCTGGCCCTGCTGGTGTTCTGCGCGGTGCTGGTGGCGCTGGGCGGCTGGAAGGGGCTGCGGGCCCTGCTGGGGCTGGTGTTCACCCTGGCGGTGATCTGGTTCCTGCTCATCCCGGGGCTGATCCGAGGCTGGCCGGGGATTCCCCTGACCATCGCGGCGGCGGCGGTGACGGCGGCGGCCTCCCTGATCCTGCTGGACGGGCTGACCCGCAAGAGCCTGTGCGCGGTGCTGGGCTGTGTGGGCGGCGTGGCAGCCGCGGGCCTGTGCGCCGGGATCGTCGGGACGCTCACCCCCCTCAACGGCTTTAACATGAGCGAGGCGGAAAACCTGATCCTCTACGGGGCGGAAAAGGGCCTGACCGTCAGCGGCCTGCTGGTGTGCGGCGTGCTCATCGCCGCCCTGGGCGCGGTGATGGACGTGGCCATGTCCATCGCCTCGGCGGTGTGGGAGCTGCGGGAGCGCAGCCCACAGCTGCCCGCCCGGGAGCTGTTCCGCTCCGGCATGAACATCGGCCGGGACGCCATGGGCACCATGGCCAACACCCTGATCCTGGCCTTCGCCGGGTCGTCCCTCAACCTGCTGATTCTGGTGCAGGTCTACGATATCCCCTTTTTGCAGCTGGTCAACACCGACTTCATCTGCATCGAGGTCTTGCAGAGCGTGGCCGGTTCCATGGGCATTCTGCTGACAGTTCCGCTGGTCGCCGGTATCAGTGCCCGCCTCATGGCGGGCCGGACCGGACGGGCAGCTTAACATAGAGCACGGCAAAATTGGATTAGAAAGGAAGGTTCGGATGAAACGGAAGGGAAAGATACGGCGCGGCCTGGCCTGTCTGCTGTCCCTGGCCCTGTGCCTTGGCATGCTGCCAGGAATGGCGCTGGCGGCGGAGACCACGTACACCATGGTTACGTCGGCAGATGAGTTCACCACCGGCCAGTATTACATGGTGACCGATACCGGCTACGCGCCGGGCGTGTTAGATGGGACATGGGTTACAGCGGTAGCTGAGGCAGATGCGGCAGCGCAGGCCGTTTGGACGCTGACAGTCGATGGCACTACTGTAAAGATTCAAGACGCAAATAACACCTATATTGCTCCTAAAGGCGGCAATAACAACGGTATTGTCAGCGGTGAATACGCATGGTCTTGGAAGTTTGAAAATGGCGTATTTACCTTCAGCGGCCAAGGCGAGGATACCGTTGTGTTAGCCAGCAACAAAAGTTCACAAAATAGATTCCGTGCCTATAAGACAACCACGGTTTCTGGCACTCCCGGTGGATATCCATCGGAGTTTACACTGTATAAAGCGGAAGTCGGCTCTGAACCCGGCGAGGACACTGTTGCCGCGCCTCAGTCTTCTCCTCAGGCGGGCGAAGTGACCTCCGGTACGGAGATCACTTTGAGCACAACAACATCTGGGGCGTCCATCTACTATACCTTGAATGGGGACGACCCCACTACGAGTAGCGCACAGTACAGCGATGACAACAAGCCCAAAATTGAAGGAACAGTTGGTGCAGAAGTCATTCTGAAAGCCGTGGCCGTCCTGGACGGCGTGTACAGCGCGGTGCAGACGCTTCAATATACCATTATTGAAGAGGATCAACCGGCAACCGAGTCCCCCATTGAGGCTGGCGACCAAGTGGTCATCTATGCCCCGGCCTATAATATGGCTCTGTCCAGCCAGAAAACCGGTTATTACAATTTGGGCGTCGAAGTTTCTTTTACGGATGATGTTCTGACTGGTTATGGTACTACAGAGGTCTGGACAGTGGTGGATAACGAAGACGGCACCTATAGTTTCCAGCAGAACAATCAGAATATTGGTTTGGGTGAAAGCTTTGCCAGCATGGATCTTAATGCTGTCAATGACAAGTGGGAAATTATCTCCCTTGGAAATGGCCTCTATAATATCAAGAACACCGGCCGTGGTAACTACATGGAGTGGTACGAGCAATACGGTAACTGGAGCACTTACGAGACAGATAATGCCGCCGCTGATGAGCGACTTCAGATGTCTTTCTACAAGGTGACTGAGGAACCTACCGATCCCAATCCGGAATCGCCTATTGCTGATGGAGAACGTGTGGTCATTTATAACCCGGCCTACAATAAGGCCCTGTCCAGTGAAAAGACAGGAAACTATAATGTGGGTACTGATGTGACCGTTAGTAGTGATGGAACCCTCAGTGGGTATACTGCTGTCAACATTTGGATTGTAGTGGACAATAATGATGGCACCTTCAGTTTCCAACAAGAAGGGCAGAACATTGGAATCAATAGCGGTTATAGCAGCATGGGCCCAGGCGTTGAAGATGATGATTGGAAAATCATCGATCTGGGCGATGGTCTGTATAACATTCAAAACGCAACTCGCAACAACTACATGGAGTGGTATGCCCAGTACAGTAACTGGAGTACCTACAACTCCAGCAGCGCCGCTACCGATGATCAGTTCCAGTTGTCTTTCTATAAGGTGACCGGTGATATTCCGGAGCCCGAACCGGAGGCCCCCTTTGAGGCTGGCGACACCGTGGTCATCTATGCCCCCTCCAATAACATGGCCCTGTCCGCCGCGGTAAAGAGCCAGTATTATCCTGTTGGTGTAGCTGTTGAGGTCAGCGGCGACACCATCACCGGCTATGGCAACACCGAGATCTGGACTGTAGGCGGCAACGCGGAAAGCGGTTGGACGTTCACCTCCAACGGCGGAAAAACCCTCAGCATGGCGGGCAGCTACTCCAGCGTGTACCCCGGCGCAGGTGAGAATGAGACCTGGATCCTGGAAGCGGCTGGGCCTGAGGGCCAATACTATGTGAAGAACGAAGGCCGGGGCAATTACTTGTTCTGGGACGATGAATACGATGACTGGACCACCCGCACGGAAGAGAAAACTGCGGTCACCTTCGTTGTGGTCGAGCCTCCCGAAGAGGAGCCCGAGGTGGAGGGATTGGAAGTCCGGGCCACCCCGGCCAGCGGCGCGTCCCTGGAAGAGGGCGACACCATCGAGCTGACGGCCGCCGAGGGTACCACGATTTACTACACCACCGACGGCAGCGAGCCCACCCAGGAAAGCGCCGTGTATACCGGCACCATCACCCTGGGCGACGGCGAGGGGCAGGTACCTGCCCCAATGGATGACCAGCCTCTGGTCATCAAAGCCTTTGCCTTCATCCCCGCCGATGAGGCGGCGGGTACTGAGGCGCAGACTGGCGAAGTATACACCTTCACCTATCACGCCCCAGTGGCCCTGGACGGCTACAAGCTCTACTTCGGTCAGCTCCACTCCCACACCAATATCTCCGACGGCGCGGGCACGGTGGAGGAGGCATTTGAACACGCCTCCGAGGTGGAGAACCTGGACTTCCTGGCCGTCACCGACCACTCTAACTCCTTTGACAACGAGAGCAACGCCAGCGTGGATCTGGGCGCCGACCTGCTCACCTCCGGGATCAGCTCTGAGTGGGTGGAGGGCCACCAGGCCGCCAAGGACGCCACCACCGAGGACTTCGTGGGCATCTACGGCTTTGAGATGACCTGGTCCGACGGCTTCGGCCACATCAACACCTTCAACACTCCCGGCTTTGAGAGCCGCAGCAACAGCGAGTTTGGAAACCGCTCCGGCTCCACCGAGGGCTACCAGAACTACTACGACAAGCTGGTGGATGTTGAGAGCTCCCTGTCCCAGTTCAACCACCCCGGCACCACCTTCGGCGACTTCCAGGACTTCGCCTTCTACGACCCCCAGGTTGACCAGCGCATCACCCTCATCGAGGTGGGCAACGGCGAAGGGGCCATCGGTTCCTCCGGCTATTTCCCCTCCTATGAGTACTACACCCGCGCCCTGGACAAGGGCTGGCATGTGGCCCCCACCAACAACCAGGACAACCACAAGGGCAACTGGGGCGACTCCAACACCGCCCGCAGCGTGGTGCTGGCCACTGACCTCAGCGAGGAGGCCATCTACGACGCCATCGCCAATTACCGGGTGTACGCCACCGAGGATAACGACCTGTCCATCCTTTACTCCCTCAACGGCAACGCCATGGGTTCCATCCTAAACAAGCAGGAGGACGGCGTGACCATCACCGCCCAAATCAGCGACCCCACCGACTCCGGTGATATGAAAGTGGAGGTCATCGTCAACGGCGGCCTGGTCATCGGCACCCAGACTGTCTCCGGCGGCGAGGGCACCGTGACCTTCCGGTTTGACAGCAACGACTACTCCTACTACTACCTGCGGGTCACCCAGGCCGACCAGAACATCGCCGTCACCGCCCCCGTGTGGACCGGCGAGGGGGTCAACGCCGGCATCTCCAAGACCGAGTGCGACACCGTGCTGGTGGTGAAGGGCGAGCAGGTCAACCTGTCCAGCGAGCTCTACAACAACGCCGGAAGTGACATGACCGTCAACAGCCTCGTATTCTCCATGGACGATGAGACTATCTACACGGCCGACGTCAGCACCATCGGCACTGATGGTGTCATCGCCTCCGGTTCCACCGCCACCGTCACCTTCCCGTATGCCTTTGCCAGCGCGGGCAGAACCACGGTGAACGTGAACATGACGGCCACCATCGGGGAGACGCAGTACACCTTCACCAGCGTGCTCCAGCTCACCGTCACCGACGCGAGCCTGGTCACCCGCGTGCTGGTGGACGGCACCCACTACAACGACTACGTGAACGGCTATTATGGCGGGAACATGGGCAACTTCACCCAGCTGGCGGCGGACATGAATGCTCAGGTGACCATCCAGCAGCCCGGCGACCCCATTACCGCCGAAGATCTGGAGGACGTGGCCCTGCTGGTGATCTCCGCTCCCATCAAGTACGACCAGAACGGCATTGTGGCCGATGAGAGCAACCGCTTCTCGGATGGCTTCGTTGACGTGGTGGAAGCCTATGTCCAGGGCGGCGGTACTCTGATCGTCTGCGGCTTGGCGGACTATCAGGACGGCAACGACCCCGGTGCGAACTACGAGTACACCACCTATGGCCAGATCAACAAGCTGCTGGAGGGCATCGGCTCCACCATGAAGGTGAACGATGACGAGCTCATCGACCAGGAGAAGAACGGCGGCCAGGCCTACCGGCTGTACTTCGACGACTTCAACTACGACAGCGCCGATCCCGCCGTCCAGGCGGCCCTGGCCGGGCTGGCGGACTCCGGCAAGGTGTACAGCTCCTACTCCGGCTGCTCGGTGTATGTGGGCGAAGGCACCGCCATCGTGTACGGCCACGACACCACCTACTCCATCAACTCCAAGGCCCCCGCCCAGGGACATAGCAAGCCCGTGCAGTCGTATAGCGATGCCTACGATGCGGAGAAAGCAGTTGTCACCAAGGGCGCTGTGGTCTCCCTGGCCACCGAGGCCGTGGGTGAGGGCCGCGTCTATGTGGGCGGCACCGTGTGGCTGAGCGACTTTGAGGTTGCTAACTCCGAGGGCAACGACTACGGCGACGCCAGCTACGCCAACAAGACCATTCTGGAGAACATCCTCTCCGGCCTGCTGGTGGAGCAGGAGGTCAGCACCATCGCCGAGGCCCGGGAGGGCAACGGCGGCATCGTTGGCACCGTGTTCACCGTAGAGGGCACCATCACCGCCGGCAACGTGGAGCCCAACGCCTTCTACGACACTATCTACATCCAGGATGACACCGCCGGCATCAACATCTACCCCGTGGCCACCACCGACGGCACCTTCCGGGTGGGCCAGCGGGTGCGGGTCACTGGCTCCTGGGATCAGTACCAGGGTGACACGGAGCTGAGGTGCATCAGCATCGAACTCATCGACTCCGCCATCGACCCCATCCAGCCCACGGAACTGACCATCGCTGAGGCCGGCGGCTATGACGCCAACGGTGGCCTACTGGCCCAGGTGGGCGGCACCGTGAAGTCGGTCACCAAGGAGGGGGAGGCCATCAGCACCGTCATTCTCACCGACGGCACCAACGACTTCCGCCTGCTGTTCAACAACTACATCGGCTACTCCGATGAGAGTTCCCCAGACATCACCACCTTCGTGGAGGAAGGCGCGGAGATTTCCGCCGTGGGCGTGATCTACATGGATCCCGACGGCGTGTGCCTACGGGTGCGTGACCTGTCCGAAGTGACGCTGGCCGGTTCGGAGCAGCCCGATGACGATGACGACGACCGGCCCAGCAGCAGCTCCGGCGGCTCCAGCTCCAACCGCTACACGGTCTCCGTATCCTCCGACACGGATCACGGCTCCATCCGGGTCAACCCCACCCGCGCCGAGCGGGGGGACACCGTCACCATCACCGTCACCCCCGACGACGGTTATGAGCTGGATAGGCTCATTGTCACTGACAGCGACGGGGACGAGCTGGACCTGGAACGGCTCAGCAGCACCCGCTACACCTTCGAGATGCCCAGAGGCCGCGTCACGGTGGAGGCTGTGTTCGCGCTGATCGAAGAGGAAGAAGATCAGCCACCGGTTTCCGCCCTGCCCTTTGGGGACGTGGCCCAGGATGCTTGGTACTACGACGCGGTGCAGTACGTCTATGAAAACGGCCTGATGGACGGCACCGGCGGCGGCGCGTTCAGCCCGGCCGCCACCACTACCCGCGGCATGGTGGTCACCATCCTGTACCGCTTGGCAGGCCAGCCCGCCGTCACCGGCGCGTCCGGCTTCACCGATGTGGTGGCCGGCCAGTGGTACTCCGACGCCGTGCTCTGGGCCTCGGCCAACGGCATTGTGAGCGGCTACGGCAACGGCAGCTTCGGCCCCGGCGACACCGTCACCCGGGAGCAGCTGGCGGTCATCCTGTACCGCTTCGCCCAGACCCAGGGTGAGGACGTGACCCAGACCGGCGCGCTGAGCACCTTCACCGACGGCGGCGACACCGCCCAGTGGGCGCAGAGCGCCATGTCCTGGGCAGTGGGGAGCGGCCTGATCTCCGGCAAGGGCAACGGCGTCCTGGATCCCCAGGGCACCGCCACCCGCGCCGAAGTGGCTGCGATCTTGGCCCGCTTCTGCCAGAATACCGCAAACTAATTTCCAGACACGGCACGGACCGGAGGCATACGCTTCCGGTCCGTGCGTTAATGGGAACCGCCCCCCGGAGCACATGCTCCGGGGGGCGGTTTTCGCTTGGGTATGGATTTTGGGCTCAGAGATGGGGGTTAATCCATGACCTCGCCACCGGGGGCGTCGTGGGTGTCAGATCAGACCCACTCCAGGGCAGCCCAGTCACGCTCTCTCAGCCAAGTGGTGATCTCCCGCACTGACCGGGCGTTGTTCTCCACCGTCCCCTCGCTCCGCTCCTTTTCCCGCAGCCACACCGCAATGCCGCAATCTGTTCCCATATCTGTGTCTACAGTTTAATATGAAACCCTCCAGTCGGTGATTTGCACTATTTTACCACCACGCATAAGGTCTATTCCTGCCGTTCCAGACGTGCAGCAAAACCCTGTTGAACTGACAGCTTTACAGGAGCGCCTCCGACGTATGCCAGGCTTTCGTCATCTGAGCAGAAAACGATTGTATATTATCGCCATGAATGACCCCGAGGCAATCGGGGTGCAAAATTATGGAGGTAATGATTATGAGTAAGCAAAGTACCAACAGAACGACAGAAGTGCCCCAGGCCAGAAAGGAGAAGTGATGTTATGTCAGCCAATGTCGAAACCATGTTTTACGTCCGGGAAAAGCCCTGGCACGGTCTGGGCACGGAGGTTAGCGAAGCGCCGGCCTCACTGGATGCCCTCATCTATGCGGGCCTTGACTGGATGGTTGAGCAGGAGAAGGTCTGCACGGGAGATGGGGTGCCGATCCCCGGTTACAAAGTCAACGTGCGCAGCACCGACCACGCCGCTCTGGGCATTGTGTCAGACCGCTATAAGGTGGTGCAGAACGAGGACGCTTTCCAGTTCACCGATGATCTGCTGGGAGAGGGTGTGACCTACGAAACCGCCGGAGCACTACAAGGGGGTAGGAAAGTCTGGATGCTGGCGAAGATGCCCCAACGCTATATCATCGCCGGGGACGAGATTGCCCCCTATCTCGTGGTGATGAACTCCCATGATGGCAGCAGCGGGATCAAGGTGGCTATGACCCCGATCCGGGTTGTCTGTCAGAACACCCTCAATCTGGCCCTGAACAGCGCCAAGCGTATTTGGACTACCAAGCACACCGAGAACGTCATGAGCCGTGTCCATGAGGCCAGAGAGACCTTGCTGTTGGCCGAGGCGTATATGGGTGAGCTTGGCCGGGGAATCGACGAGTTGTCCAGGATCAGGCTCTCCGACCGGAAGGCCATGGAGCTGATGCAGGAATTTTTCCCGGTGACAGAGGAGGTGAACGGGGTGCAGAAAAAGAACAACCTGCGTCTGCTGGAAGATCTGAAACAGCGGTATTGGGATGCCCCGGATCTGTCCAACGTGGGGCGGAACGGCTACCGCTTCATCAATGCGGTCAGCGACTTCGCCACCCACGCAGACCCGCTCCGCAAGACCAGGAACTACAACGAAAACCTGTTCCTCCGCACCGTTGAGGGAAACCCCATGATCGACAAAGCCTACAAGATGGTGCTGGCGGCGGCATGAAAAAGATTGGGATATAAAGGGCGGGGAATGTGTTCCCTGCCCTTTTCCCATAGAAAAGCGAGGTTTTAATATGTCGGCAAAAATCGTAATATCCACAGAGAATTTACCCTATGAGGACTGGCTGGAATACCGCAAGCAGGGGGTCGGCGGCTCAGACGCCGCTGTGGCCTGCGGCATCAGCCGGTATAAGTCCCCGGTGGAGCTGTGGCTGGAAAAGATGGGCCAGATCCCCGCTCAGGAGGCCGGGGAGGCCGCCTATTGGGGGACGCAGTTGGAGCCCCTGGTCAGAGCGGAATTTACCAGGCGCACCGGGATCGAGGTCGCCCACACCATGCAGCTCCTTCAGAGTGCGGAGCACCCCTTCATGCTGGCGAACCTGGACGGCACCTGTGAGCGCCCGGACTTCGGGCCCTGCGTTTTTGAGGCAAAGACGGCCTCGGCATACAAGGCGAAGGAGTGGGACAACTCAATCCCGGCGGAATACCTTCTGCAAATCCAGCACTACATGGCCGTCACCGGATACAGAGGGGCCTACATTGCGGCCCTGATCGGCGGCAACACCTTCCGCTGGAAGTTCGTGGAGCGGGACGAGGCGCTGATCGCCGTGATGATCCACCTGGAGGCAGAGTTCTGGGGCTATGTGCAGGACGGCACACCTCCGCCCCTGGACGGCTCGGAAGCCTCCGCCCGGCTCCTGTCAGAGCAGTTCCCGGCCAGCGTCCCTCAGTCCCAGATCACACTGCCGGACGCCGCAACCGACCTGCTCCGCCAGTATGATGCCGCCTGTGAGCAGCTGGAAGTGCTGGAAGGGAAAAAGCGGGAGGCCGAGAACCTGCTGAAACAGATGCTCGGGGCAAACGAAACGGGCACCGCCAGGGGGAGGGTCATTACCTGGAAGAACGTGACACAGGAGCGGCTGGACAGCAAGACCTTAAAGGCCGAGCATCCAGCCCTTTACCAGAAGTATGCCAATCAAACATCATACCGCCGCTTCTCCGTTCAGGCGGCGGGATAACCAGGAGGTCAGATTATGGATACCACAAAACTGAAAGCCCGGCTGGAGGACAAGGCAAAGGGGCTGGAGAAGCCGGCAGAGGCGGCTCCCGTACTGGAACCGGCTCCGGCACCGACAGATTCCGGCTACATCGCCCTTACTACAGATACGCTCCCTATCATCCGGGCGAACCTGAAAAACCAGCCCCTTTCCCTGGATCTCTTTGACCTTGTGAAATCCCCCTCCGGCGGGGCCACGGTGTTCTCCGTGCCGGGACTGGCCGGGGACGAGGCGGAGAAGGAGCTGATGGGCATTATCCTGGACTACACCACACCCCGGGCCTATTGGGATACCCCCGACCCGGTGGAGGGCACGCCGCCCATCTGCATGAGCCAGGACAGCATTGTCTCCCACGACGGGAGGGCCTGCGCCCATTGCCCGTACAACGACTTCGGTTCCAAAGACGGGGAGAGCAACGCCAAGGCGTGCAAGGAATCGGTGCTGCTGTTCCTGCTGCGGCCTGACAGCATCCTTCCCCTGCTGGTACGCGTCCCGGTCACCAGCAAATCCCGGTTCCTCAAATACTCCGCACGGCTCCTGAGCACCCTGACGCCAATCAGCGGCGTGGTCACAAGGATCACGTTGGAGAAGGCCACCAGCAAGGCCGGAAAGCCCTACGCCCTGTTTAACTTCCAGGTGGTCAACACCCTTGGCCCGGAGGAAGCAGACCGGGCACGGGTATTTGCGCAGCAGTTCATGGAGATCGTGAACACCGACGAGCTGGTTCCCGAGCTGTCAGAGGCCAGCTAAAACCATATCGCCCCGGTATCCGACGCCTGTAGGCAGGGATACCGGGGCTTTTCTGATTTTATGGGAAAGGAAGTTTGGGCAATGAAAGTTGAGGCATACATCCACAGCCTGGGGGGCAGTGACCACCACCAGCACGTCCTGGGGGAGGCGGAGATCCTGGAGCGCATCGGCGACAACCTGTACCTGGCCGCGTACAACGGTGTCCGGTATACGGCAATCTTCAACATCTTCGTCGGCAGATACTTTGTGGATGATGTATACGGAGTGCAGGGAACAAAGTAATGCGGCAGGCAGTGTCGGTGGCAAAAATAGGTCAGGAAGGGTTGAGATCGATTTATGACACACGAAGAAAGCCTGAAAAGGAGATGGAAGCTATGCTTGTACTGATGATAAAACCAGGAAAAGCGCCCTGCCGAATGGAGCTAGGCCATAGTCTGGCGGAGATGCAGAAAGCCGTGGGTGGCTCCATCCAGATTCTCTATTCCTTTGAAGATCCGGTGGCCCTGGTATGCAATGAAGAAGGGAAGCTGCTGGGCCTGCCCGCCAACCGGGCTCTTCGGGACGAGCGCGGCGCTGTCTATGATATTGTGTGCGGAACCTTCTTCCTGTGCGGAGCTCCGCCGGATAGCGATACACTGGCGGGGCTGACCGAGGAGCAGATAAGCCGCTATGAACAGCACTTTGCCCGCCCGGAGCTTTTTCTCAACATCGGCAGACGTATCATCTGCCTGCCGGATCAATAACGAAGGTTTTTGGAACAGGGGCCGGGAGGGGGCAAAATCGCCCTTCCTGGCCCCTGTTTCTGTTTCAAAACCCGTATCAAAATCTATGTCGCAATACCCATACCTTATTGAAACAGGAGGAAGCAGTATGGAATCCATTTTGAAGTGGCTCTTTGAGAGTGAGCTGAACATCCCCATGGAACAGGAAGAGGCGTACCAGTACGCCGAGGAGGGGGAGAAGGTGATCGACGCAAAGGAAGACGTGAACGTCCGCATCCCCCAGGAGCTCCGGGAGAAGTGGCAGA
Source organism: Flavonifractor sp. (assembly GCF_019422385.1). Taxonomy (NCBI): domain Bacteria; kingdom Bacillati; phylum Bacillota; class Clostridia; order Eubacteriales; family Oscillospiraceae; genus Flavonifractor; species Flavonifractor sp. The sequence continues at coordinate 23,950 of NZ_JAHZDL010000002.1, read as the reverse complement.
CGTTTCTAAGCAAGCAGGACAGCTACCATGAGTG
>NZ_JAHZDL010000002.1:0-23906 GCF_019422385.1 Flavonifractor sp. | reverse complement strand
GTGGGAGCGGCGGATGGAGTTCGACCGGGGCTTCTACCTGGCCGTCCGCATCATCTTGGAGCTCCTGCGGGGAGGGCTAAAGCTGTGAACCATCAGAAAATCGGCTATGCCCGGGTGTCCACCACCGATCAGAACTTGGTGCGGCAGTTGGATATGCTCCGTCAGCAGGGGGCCGAGATCATCTTCCAGGAGAAGATGAGCGGCACCAAACGGGACAGGCCGGAGTTGAACAGGTTGTTGGCCCATATCGCCCCGGGGGATGTGGTGATTGTGGAATCTCTCTCCCGGCTGGGCAGGAGCACCAAAGACCTGATTGAGCTGGTGGAGCTGATGCGGGAGAAGGGAGTGCAGTTGGTCAGCCTGAAGGAGCAGATCGACACCAGCACGCCCACCGGCAAGCTGCTGTTCACCCTCATGTCCGCTCTGGCCCAGTTTGAGCGGGACGTGATCGCCGAGCGTACCCGTGAGGGCCTCAGAGCGGCCAGGGCCCGCGGCAGGAAGGGCGGACGGCCCAGGTGTGACCAGCACAAGCTCCGACAGGCTTTGAAGCTCTATGAGGCCGGGAAGCATACCATGGCGGAGATCGAAGAGCTGACTGGCATCAAGAGGGCCACGCTCTACCGGGCTCACAAGACGCATACTACATGATCAAAATGGGCAGAGGCCCCTCCAGAGTGAATGGGGTCTCTGCCAAAGTAAAGGATTTTGCTAATCAATTAGAACCATATATTCATCAAAGAAAAGAGCAAGTGGTAAAGCAGATTTCAGAACTAACTTCCGATGATATTGATCGTTGTATAGATATTTTTGGTAAGTTTGGTGGTGGAGTATCAGATAAATTAATCGATACAGTACATCAAGGCCTGTTAAGAGAAAGAATCTATACAATATCTAGGGAAAATGTCGCTGAAATGTTCGACAATTCGTCCCAGTACTTCGTAACAGAATGTAATTCATTTTTAGAAAAATATTTGGAAATCGTGGATGATGCGAGGCAACTTGAAGAATACAGAGCTTTGAAACGAAATGGACGGATTTATTGGAGAGGAGGCGGCTTTGGGATAAAGGGAGCCTTAACAGGCGCTGCAAAAGCTGGTGTAATGAACTTCTTCACAGGAGCTATCTACAAGGGGGTAGATGCCGTTGGAAATGCCATGGATCGCAGTAAGATATATAAAAGTAAAATTGAACTCTTACAAAGCAAAGACTGGGCACGGCTTTTTGAAAGATCTCTATTAGAAGATATGTATCAGATGTATGATGTTTATGCAAGCATTCTTTCTGATCAAGACAAGTTAATAATTCCGAATTTGGACAAGGCCATGTCAGAGACATACTTTAAAAACGGAAGCAGTAGTATGCAGTACAGTGTAAGAACTAAGCTATTTTTAGATGCTCTCCAATGTTATCCGTATAGTGGTGGTGTTTATTTGGGGCTAGGGAAGCTTATTGGTTATACCAATAAAGATATGCTCAGTATGTATGATTATTTTCAAGCAACACACCAGATCAAAGCTTATGTGGCAACAGTTTTCTTAACTCAGTACTCTATGGAAATAAACTCTATTACCGGAACGAGCTATAATGAGTTAGATAAGAAAATTTCTCTTGCAAAACATCAGCTTTCCGTAATTAGCGAATTAAAAAATATTTCAGCATCTTTCCTCGATGCTTGTATGCCATATGAGCAAGAACTCCAAAATGATTTACAAGAGTTTTGGTCGCAGCGATTGATTTCTGATGATGGAAAACATTTCGACAGTATCGAAGATCTGAACCTATATTTGGAGGAGCGGGAAGAATATAAAAAATATAGGCAAGAAACACGCACTCAGATTGTTTCACTTGAACGACAAGAAGAACTTTTGACACAGGCCGAAGCACGACAGTTTCGGAATTCAGCTATACGTCAAGATCTCGAATATTGGAAAGCAGAATTGCTAAATTGTTATCATGCAAAAGAGTCTTATTCAAAAAGTTTTGAATTTTACTACTTAAAGCGTTGGACAGGGTCAGATCCCGATAAAGTTGTTGCGTGCTTACCTTTGGAAGTCCAAGTAATGTTGGCAAATACCCCATATATTCCCATTACAAAATTTATTGCCATTCATATCGCGAAGATCCAGCCGCGGTTACTTTCATTTTCTACAGTTTCAGCATGGCTTCTCGTGTCAGATTTCTATATTGCTGTAGTAATTCCCCAAAGGAAGGAAGCACATATTATTCGGACTAATACCATCAACCGGATAGAGTTTCAGCAGAACACGTTGGTACTACATAAAATAGATTCCTCTTATGAAAGTATAGATTTTTTGCTTCCCAGTGAGGGCGACCCTAAACTTGATGATTGGATTGAAGTAGTAAATGTTACATTGGCTGCTGCACGAGAAGCAATGTTACGTAATCTTTGCCCCATATGTTACAAACCTTTAATTGAAGGAGCAGCATTCTGTGGTAACTGTGGGTATAAATTGTAGAAAAAGCATTGAAGGGAGTACAGTAGCATGATATGCAGGAGTTGCGGCAAGGAGTGCCCGGACAACACTAAATTTTGTATATACTGCGGAGAATTATTGGAAGACCCCGATAAAGCGTTTATGGGAGAGAAATTTGAGACTACAGAAGAATGTAGTATAGTAAAATCTGATTATAAAACCCTGACCGAGAATTTCGAATTAGGAAATTGCTCATATGGAGAATTTGCTCCAGATGCTTCTACCCATACTCTAAAAGAACTTCAAAACGCCATAAATGAGTGTAAACAAGGAAAATATCACCCAGTTGCCTCAAAATTGGCTCTTGATTATATAGAGCCACTTTTCAAAAAGCAGCAATTTTTTGAAAAGCGTAAAAGACGCTTAAAAATAATTAGAATTCTTTCCTATATATACGCCGTTACCATTGCACTTATTTTGCTTACACAGCCTATTGCCACAGATATTCGCTTAGGGGATGAGTGGACATTCTTAGAAATGCTGCGATTGATAATTCCGGGTACATTAGGCACATTTTCATGGGTCTGGAATCTTGGTAGTGTTGTTGCAGTTATTTTTATTGGACTATATTTCTTCAGGCTTGTAGGGTCTTCCATAGATAATAAACCAGAGAATATTTTCCTCAGCCCACTATTTGTTGTTGCAGCTTGTATTGGAGTCTTTCTAATTTCCTTAATTCCGTGGTTTATTGGTTTAAGCTATCAATATTCTGATGGCTGTGCACAGATAATAGTTATTGGAGTTCTATTACAAATTGTGGATTGTATAATAATGCCTAAAAAGCCTAAAGAAGAACAAGAAAAACCATAATTGAAAAGAGTGCCATCACAAAGTTTAGTTTATGTGATGGCGCTCTTTTTTGACATGGAGATTTTGATATGATAATATATATCAAAAAGAAGTTATAGGGGTGAAGTGGATGGACATCTACGAAATTCGAAACGCACTGAACTCTGGAAAAACGATTTACGACCTTCCGCTTCGTGTGACCTACTATGCCAGGGTTTCTACAGATAAAGATGAACAGCTTCACTCCCTTTCGGCCCAGGTACAATACTACTCAGAGTTTATCCAAAAATGCCCGAACTGGATCTTTGTGGATGGGTATGTAGACGAGGGGATTAGTGGAACCACCGCCAGTAAGCGCGAAAATTTTATGCGCATGATTGATGATGCCCGGGATAACCTCTTTGATTTCATCGTAACAAAAGAGATCTCACGGTTCTCCAGAAATACGCTGGACAGCATTCAATATACCCAAGAGCTGCTGAAATGTGGCGTCGGCGTGTTATTCCAGTCGGACAATATCAATACACTGATGCCTGATTCTGAGCTCCGCTTAACCATCATGTCCAGCATAGCACAGGACGAGGTACGTAAAATCTCTGAGCGTGTCAAATTCGGATTCAGGCGCGCCATAGAGAAGGGGACAGTACTGGGGAATAACCGGATTTGGGGCTATCAAAAGCAAGATGGCCGCCTTATCATTGATGAAAAAGAGGCCGAAATTATTCGGATGATTTTTGACTTATACGCAAACCAGCTCATGGGTATCAGAACGATTGCCGCCTACCTGACCGACCATGGGTACAAGAACACCAATGGGAACCCGTTTTCTTTCAGCACGATCCGCGGCATATTATGTAACCCCAAATATAAGGGATATTATTGCGGCGGAAAGAGTAGTAAGGTGGACTACAAGCTAAATATCATCAAAAGTTTTTCGCCAGATGAATGGGTGATGTATAAGGACGAAGAGAATGTTCCGGCGATTGTTTCTGAGGAACTATGGGAAAAGGCCAATCTCATTCTCAAGAAGCGGTCGGCCAAACAGAGTTCAGAGGATAAGACAAGCTATCAGAATAAGTATCCCTACAGCGGGAAGATCATCTGTGCGGTTCACCATGAGCCGTACTATCGCAGCTTGTACCGCTATAAAAGCGGAAGCAAGGAGGTCTGGCAGTGCCAGGAGTATGCCAGGAAGGGGAAGAGCGGGTGCCTGTCCCCAATCATTTATACCTCCGAACTGGACGATATTGTCCGGCAGACATTAGAAGAGCTCTTCATTCACAGGGCCGAGATCATCCATGAGCTCATTCAGATTTATACGACAATCGGCAGCAACGACAAAATAGAAGAAGCTATCGCAAAATGTAAAGTGGGAATTGAGGATGTGTTGCGCCGGAAAGACAAATTGCTGGATTTGAGCATCGATGGAAGGATATCGGATGATGAGTTCACCACAAGGAATAATCGCTTTAACGACGAAATAGAACAGTTGCAGCAGCATTTACAGGGCCTCGAGGAAGAGAAAACAAAGAACCAGGATATGATGCAGTCGATTGAGGTTCTTCGCAAGGCGATCACAAAGGAATTGAGCTTTGAAAAAGGGTTTACGCCAGGCGTCATTGACGCATTGCTTGACCATATTGAGGTGTCTGGAACGGAGGATAAGGATGTTATCCATGTAAAGGTATATCTAAAAGCCATTGGAGAGAATCAGGAATATACAGTACAAAGATTCCGTGGAAAAACTTCTGTTTGTTCCAGACAATACACATGATCCGCGCAGACATCGAGACCGAGGTGTCTCCTATCGTGGGCAACGAGAAGCAGAGCGAGGAGATGGTCAACTTCCTGCTCCAGGAGTTCGAGGGGGACACCCAGGCCATCTGGCAGTCCAACATCTTCGGCAAGTCCTTCCACGAGCTGGTCAGCGAGGATCTCAACGGCAAGCTCAAGCGCATGCCGGAGGACGCCCGCTACAAGCTCCAGGAGACCCTCCAGCGCATCATCAACGAGGGCTCCGGCGGGCTGATCTGCATCATTCTGTGACAGAACAGCGCGCACCGCAGATTCCTGCGGTGCGCGCTGTTCTGTGCAGTTCGAAAAATTTCTGCTATACTGGTGAAAAAAGCTGTAACGAATGGGGCGCGGGGCGAACTAACTCCATGGAGAGGAAAGGGGGAGGACAGTCCGTGGCCTGGAACGGTGAGGACATCTACAGAAAGCACGCAGAGGGGGTCTACCGCTACCTGTTCTCCCTGTGCGGAGAGGCGGATACGGCGGAGGAGCTGACACAGGAGACCTTCTGCCAGGCCCTCAAGGGCCTGGGCACCTTCCGGGGGGACTGCACCCCCGGCTCCTGGCTGTGCGCCATTGCAAAGCGCCTGTGGTACAAGGAGCTGGAGCGCCGCCGGCGGACGGTGCCGCTGGAGGAGGAGTCCCTCTCCCGCCTGGCCGCCCCCGACGACCCTGCGGCGGAGCTGGAACTGCGGGACGACCGGAACGCCCTCTACCGGGCCATGAGGGGCCTGTCCCCTGAAACCCGGGAGGTGCTCAGCCTGCGCCTGGCGGGGGAGTTCTCCTTCCGGGAGATCGGGGAGATTCTGGGCCGAACCGAGGTGTGGGCACGGGTGCGCTTTTACCGGGGCAAAGAGGAACTGATGCGGAAGCTGGGAGGCAAGGAAAGGCATGGCTGAGAAGAAAGAACTGGAGTGCTGCGTGGTGCGGGATCTGCTGCCCACCTATGTGGAGGGCCTGACGGAACCGGAGACTTCCCGGATGGTGGCAGAGCATCTGGCGGGCTGCCCGGCCTGCCGGGACGAGGAGGGGGCCATGCGCGCCCACGTCCCGGCGGAAACGGCGCCCAGGCGGGCGCTGGGCTTTCTGAGGCGGGTGAGGCGCACCCGGTTGCTTGCGGTCGCGCTGACCGCCGTCCTCACCCTGTGGTGCGTCGGTTGGCTGTACAACCAGGAGTTCCACTACCCCAACACGGAGGCCGGGCGGCTGTCCGCCGTGGAGGACTATGCCACCGCGCCGGAGGACTCCACCCTGTCCCACGGCATCCGGGCGGGGACACCCCTGCGGGTAGTGGCCTATGCGGAGCGGGGCGACCGCCTGTATGTGGCCTATGCCGCCGACAACGCCGACAACGTCCACGGAATCCTGGAGCTGATCCGGGGCTGGAACGGCCGCTATCAGATTCTCCGCAGCAGCGAGGCCCCATTCCCCTACACCGCCGGCGTGATGGCGGCATCGGTGGGGACGGAGGAAGAAGGCAGGCTGTACGCCCTGGTGGGGGACGGCTGCCGGGAGATCTACGGCATCCGCGTGGCTTATGAGGTGGGCCTGGAGTACTCTGAGCGCCCCCGGATTTATGAAAAGACCTACGCGGTGACAGAACCTGATTTCTTCTGGCTGACAGAGCCGGATGTCCTGGGGGAGAAGCTGGGGCTCCCGGAGGAAGAGAACTGGTGGATTCAGTATGCAGAGGTGACGCTGCTGGATCAAAACGGCGCTGACGTGACGGAGCAGTACCGGGACGACACCGTCGAGGAGAACTGGCGCAGCGGAAAAAGCACGGCGGAGCGGTTCATGCTCTATGTGCTGATGGGGGGCGCGGCCCTCCTGGGCGGGGTGCTTGTCCGCTATTTCCTGCGCCGGGACTGATTCGCCCGCCCGGTTTGCATTGCGCCGGGCCGCCTTCCGTGGTATGCTTAAGGGAGAAGGGGGGAGGCGCAGATGGAACTTCGGGTATTAAAGTATTTTCTGGTGGTGGCCCGGGAGGAGAACATCACCAGGGCGGCCGCCCTGCTCCACGTGACCCAGCCCACCCTCTCCCGGCAGCTGATGCAGCTGGAGGAGGAGCTGGGGGTGAAGCTGTTCCGCCGTGGCCGGTACCATATCACACTCACCGACGACGGGGTTCTGCTGCGCCGGCGGGCCCAGGAGATTGTGGATCTGGCGGAGAAGACGGAGCGGGAGTTTCAGCGGCAGGAGGGGGAGCTCACCGGAGAGATCGCCGTGGGGGCGGGGGAGACCAACAGCATGACCGACCTGTCCCTCAAAATAGCCGCCTTCCGCCGGCTCCACCCCCTGGTGCGGTTCAGCATCTACAGCGCCACCGCCGACGACATTCAGGATCGCCTGGAGAAGGGCCTGCTGGATCTGGGCCTGCTGGCCGAGCCGGTGAACATCGGCCGGTATTCCTTCCTCTGGATGCCCGGCCGGGATCGCTGGGGGGTGTGGGTTCACCGGGATTCCCCGCTGGCCCGGCGGGAGGGCGTAACACCGGAGGAGCTGCTGGGCATCCCTCTGCTGCTGGCGCGGCGGGAGGAGGTGCGCAAGGAGCTGGCCGGCTGGTTCGGGGACTCCTTTGACCGCCTGGAAATCGCCGGCACCTTCAATTTGATCCTCAATGCCGCCAACATGGTGCGCAACGGGGTGGGGGCCGCCCTCGGCTTTTACATTGGCAATCTGTCCGACGAGCTGCGCTTTGTGCCCCTCTCTCCGCCGCTGGAGACGGGCACCGTCCTGGTGTGGAAGAAGGATCAGGCCTTCTCACCGGCGGCTGCGGCCTTCCTTCAAGGACTCAGACATGCGGAGTAGGCATTTTTCAGCATACAGCAAAAGTATTTTACATTGCTGTAAATTGCGCCTAAAATGTAGGTATCCCAGAGGGGTACCTGCATTTTCTTTTGGCAGGAACGACAGCCTGACAGGCCGTGAGGCCCCGCCGCGTGAAGCGCGGCGATGATCCTCCCGTGCTGGAAATGCGCCCGGGTAGAGCCGAGCAGAAAGGATGAAGGAACATGAGTGAATTTCAGGAGATTTTTCCAAGAGGCGGCGAGAACACCGCTTTTGCCCGGTATTTTGTGGGCAAAAGCTATTTGAATATGCTCTCCACAGAGCAGGTGCCCATCGGCAACGTGACCTTCGAGCCGGGCTGCCGGAATAACTGGCACATCCACCGGGCGGCCCGGGGCGGCGGTCAGATTCTGCTGGTCACCGCCGGCCGCGGCTGGTATCAGGAGTGGGGCAAGCCCGCCCGGGCCCTCCGGGCCGGCGATGTGGTAAAGATCCCCGCCAATGTGAAGCACTGGCACGGCGCGGCCAGGGACAGCTGGTTTGCCCATCTGGCCGTGGAGGTGCCCGGGGAAGAGACCGCTAACGAGTGGCTGGAGCCGGTGAGCGACGCCGATTACAGCCAGCTGGACTGAGGGAGGGACTTGCCATGGAGCGCAGAGGACGGACAGAGGAAAAGGTGCAGGAGCTGTTTCACACACCTGCCGCCGGGGATGAGGGAACTGATCCGGAGTTCATGCAGATCCTGCAGAACTATATCTTCGGTGATGTGTGCTATACCGGAAGCCTGGACAACCGGATGCGGGAGCTGGTAACCATCACCGTGCTGGCCGCGGTTCAGGCGCTGCCCCAGCTGAAGGCCCATCTGGGGGCCTGCCTGCATGTGGGCTGTACGCCGGTGGAGCTGCGGGAGGCGGTCTATCAGTGCGCCCCCTTCCTCGGTTTTCCCCGGACGCTGAACGCCATCGCTGTTCTGAACGAGGTGCTCACGGAACGGAGGATAACCCTTCCGCTGCCCAGGCAGGGGACGCTGACATCTGAGCAGGAGCGGTATGAAAAGGGCTCTGCTCTCCAGCCGCCCGCCTGCTGGGATGCGCTCAGGGAGCGCTGTGCCCGGCTGCCCGGCGGGTTTGCCCAGGCGGTGCCCCGTTTCCTCACGGAACTGTCCGGGGACTTCGCCACCCGCTCCGGCCTGGACGGCAGAACCCGGGAACTGCTCACCGTCGTCCTCCTGGCAGCCCTGGGCGGGGCGGCGGCACAGCTGAAAGACCATGTGCGCGGCGCCCTGGCGCTGGGCAGCACCCGGGAGGAGCTGGTGTGCGCGCTGGTTCACGCCAGCGCCTACATGGGTTCGCCCCGCCTGTTCAGCGCGCTGGACGCGGCCGGTGAACTGCTGGAGGAGCCGTAAATCAGCCAGCACAGCCCCCCTTATCTGGAGCCGATCTCCGGATGAGGGGGGCTCTTTTTATGCGAAAAATTTTTGGAAAGAGGGGTGCTTTTTAACAAAACGAAAACAATCCTGTGTTAAGGTAAGGCTGTATTCCCGAAGAAGACTTTTTCAGAAGGTGGTAGAATGGACAGGCATCTGCTGAAACGCGGCATTGCGGGCTTGAGAGCCGGAAGCAGCAAAATCAACGGCTCCTACAGCGCCTCCGCAAGCCGAACCCTACACCTGGCAGGGATTTCCGGCGCGGGAAACATTCTGCTGGGGCTTGGCAAGATCCTGTCCGGCATCCTCTCCCTGTCGGCCTTCGTCTGCGTCAACGGGCTCTATACGCTGGGGATGGTGCTGGCGCGCTACTGTGCGCTGGCTGGCGCTGTCCGGACGCAGGATGCGAAGCAGCAGTCTGTCTACTACCGCAGGTCAGGCATGATTTTAATTGCCGCCAGCCTGCTGTATATCGGCTGCTCGGCCTGGAATGTCTTCCACCCCAGAGAGGTTTCCTACCACATGTATGTGGCCCTTGCCATCGCCACCTTCACCTTCGCGGAAATCGGCATCAATCTGTACGGCATGCTGACAAACCGGGGGAACCGCACCCCGCTGGTTCACGCCATCAAGACCATCAACCTGGCAGCCGCCCTGATCTCCCTGGTTCTGACCCAGTCCGCGCTCCTCTCCTTTGCCGGGGACGGGAGGCATGATCCGGCGGTAAACGGGCTGATGGGCCTGCTCAGCGGAACCTGCGCGGTGCTGCTGGGGATATTCATGCTCTGGCGCATCGGCAGGCTGGAGCACAGAGAAAACCATGAAAAGGGGGACGACTGCCATGATCCGGATACTTGTGGTTGATGACGATCCAAAGCTGAACCAGGCGGCCTGCACCTATCTCAACGACAGCGGCTATGAGGCCAAGGGCTGCCTCAGCGCGGAGGCGGCCTATGATGCCATGTACAGTCAGCTCTATGATCTGATCATCTCGGACATCATGATGCCCGGCACCGACGGCTTTGCATTTGCGGAGACCGTCCGGGGGCTCAACCGGACAATTCCCATCCTGTTTGTGTCGGCGCGGGATGATCTGCCGGCCAAGCAGAAGGGCTTTGACCTGGGCATTGACGACTACATGGTGAAGCCCATCGACTTCAGCGAGCTGCTCATGCGGGTGCGGGCGCTGCTGCGGCGGGCCAACATTGAGGCCAGCCGGAGGCTGACCGCCGGCGGCCTGGTGCTGGACGCGGACGGGCTGACCGCCGTCCTGGACGGGGTGGAGATCCCGGTGACCACCCGGGAGTTCAACATCCTCTACAAGCTGCTGTCCTACCCGAACCGCACCTTCTCCCGCTCCCAGCTGATGGATGAGTTCTGGGGTGTGGAGAGCGACACCGGCCTGCGGGCGGTGGATGTCTACATCACCAAGCTGCGGGACAAATTTTCCGCCTGTCCTGCCTTTGAGATCAGGACGGTGCGGGGGCTTGGATATAAGGCGGTGCTGAAATGAAAAAAGGAGGCCGCAGACGGCTGGAATCCCGGTTCCCGCCGTCCCTGTTCGGGCTTTATCTGGTGACCCTGCTCCTGATGTCCGGCATCCACATCGGGCTTGTCACCCTGATCAATGAAAACCCGAACTGGAACACCGCCGTGCAGATTTTGATCCCCACCGCCTACTGGACGCTGGTGGCGGTGGGGCTGACGCTGTTCACCCGGCATCAGATCATAAAGACCTACGACAAGCCCATGAAGGAGCTGGCCAGGGCTGCGGGCCAGGTGGCCCGCGGGGACTTTTCGGTCTATATCCCGCCCCTCCACACCTCCAACCGGCACGACTATCTGGATCTCATGTTTCTGGATTTCAACAAGATGGTGGCGGAGCTGGGCAGCATCGAGACTATGCGTACCGATTTCATCGCCAACGTGTCCCATGAGATCAAGACGCCCCTGGCCGCCATCCAGAACTACACCCAGCTGCTCCAGCGGCCGGATCTGCCTCCGACGGAGCGGGACGCCTGCCTCTCCGCCATTCAGGGCAGCACGCGCCGGCTCTCCGAGCTGATCACCAACATTCTCAAGCTCAACAAGCTGGAGAGCCAGCAGATCACCCCCCGCCGGGAGCCCTACGACCTGTGCCGCCAGCTGAGCGACTGTGCGCTGGCCTTTGAGCCGGTCTGGGAGGAAAAGGGGATCGCATTTGAAGCCGAACTGGAGGATCGGGTCATCATCCAGGCGGATGCCAGCCTCATGGAGCTGGTCTGGAACAATCTCCTGTCCAATGCGTTCAAATTCACCGGGCCGGGCGGGGCGGTCAGGCTTCGGCAGACCTCGGACGGGCAGTCCGTTTCTGTCGTGGTGTCTGATACCGGCTGCGGGATTCCGGAGGAGGCCCGGGCCCATATTTTTGATAAATTTTATCAGGGAGACACCTCCCACGCCGCGGAGGGGAACGGCCTGGGGCTGTCCCTGGCCCTGCGTGTCCTGCAGCTGATGGATGGCGAGATCTCCGTGGAAAGCGCGGAGGGGAGGGGAACCGCGTTTACCGTGTGCCTCCCCATGCGAGCGAAGAATGAGGGGGGTGATGTGCCATGACAGGTGAACGCAGGCAAGAGAGCGCCGGCTATGTCGGCTACGAATACCGGGAGATCTCGGTGCCCAGGGAGTACGCCTCTCTCTGCCTGGACAGCTATCCCTGCTTTGGCTGGGAGGAGGATCCCAATCAGGGGCGGCCCGGGCGCAGGCGCAGCCCCGCAATCCCGGTAGCGCCCGGCCCCAAGGAGATGGAAACGCTGTGCTTCCGCCGGGCCAGGAGCATCAGCGGCAAAGCGGAGTTGACCCGCCTCCAGCGCAACTTTGACAGCTGCATTGCCGAGCTGAGGGCGCTGGAGCGCTCCAAGACCACCCGGGCGGCGGCCGCCGCCCTGACCGCCGGCGTGCTCGGCACCGCCTTTATGGCCGGCTCCACCTTTGCGGCGGTATCCACGCCGCCCGTCGTCTGGCTGACAATCCTGCTGGCCATTCCCGGTTTCCTGGGGTGGATCCTCCCGTACTTTCTGTACAGGGCCATGGTGCGGTGGAAAGCCGCGCAAATTGAGCCGCTGATGGAGCAAAAGTACGACGAGATCAATGAAATCTGCGAGAGAGGCAGCAGACTGCTGCACTGATCCCCCTGAAGGCGGGGCGCTGTAGACACAGCGCCCCGCCTTTTTCTGCCGTCCAATAGTTGCGCGGCGCAAACCCCGGCCGGTGAAAAATCCCATTTCCCGCCCACGGCCCTTTATTTTCATAGTTCTCAAACACAATTCAAGCAATCGGGAAACATGGAGCAGATACACTTAGGCCATCAAACGGAAGGAGATTACAGCATGAGCAATCAGGAAAACAGCTTTGTGGGCTTTGAGTATATGGAAGTTCCTGCAAAGCGCAGCATGGAGTCCATGTATGTGGACAGCTATCGCAGCTTCGGCTGGGTATTTGAAGGGCCCTCGGCCCGGGAGGAGTCCGGTGATACCGTGAAGCTCAGATTCAAGCGGGAGAGAAGGCTCCGGGGCCAGGCGGAGCTGACCCGGCTCCAGCGGCAGTTCGAGTCATGTGCCCGTGAGATCGAAGCGCTGGAGCGCTCCAGGACGACCGCCGCCTCCATTGCGGCGTTTACCATCGGCCTGACAGGCACCGCCCTCCTGGGCGGGGCGGTATTTGCCTACCTGAACGGCCTGCTGCCAATGATGGTGAGCCTGGCCGTTCCGGGGTTCCTGGGCTGGATCATCCCGTATTTTTCCTATCAGAAGCTCCGACAGCGCAGGGAGAAGCAGCTCTCTCCCCTGATAGAACAGAAATACGATGAAATCTATACACTCTGTGAGCAGGGCTGCCGCCTGCTGACGGCATGAGGGGGGGGGAGAACGGGATGCGAAAGCTGCTGATCGGCTCTCTGGCGCTGTCCGGCGCTGCCGCTGTCGCGGCGGCAGTCCTGCTTTGGCTCAGGCGCAGGGCATACTGACCGCGGCACAGGAAAAAGCGCTCCCAGGGAGGAAATCTTATGCGTCAAATCTGTGTCCTGCTTACAAAATACTCCGACTGGCTCTCCGCCGTGGTCTGCTATGTGAGCGGCCGGGGCTTTACCCACAGCTCCATTTCTCTGGATGAAGATCCGGATACCTACTACAGCTTCAATTTCCGCGGCTTTGCGGTGGAGACCGCGGAGAAGCACCGCCGCCGAGGGGTTAGGAACAGCCGCTGCATCCAGCTCCAGGTCTCCGACGCGGCTTATACACGCCTCCGGATGCGTCTGCTGGACATGCTTGCGCACCGGGCAGAATACCATTACACGCGGCTGGGGGTGCTTTTCTGCATCCTGAGGCTGCCGTTCCGGTGGAAGGGTCACTATTTCTGCTCGCAGTTCGTGGCGGAGCTGCTCCGGGACAGCGGCGCGGTTCCGCTGCGGCGCGCCCCCTGCCGCTATCTGCCCGACCAGTTTGCCGCGGAGCTGCCTGATCTGCCCGCCTGCCGGGAGGTGGTGAACAACGTGATCTGAGCATCTGCTTTCACATTTCTCAAACAGAACGCAAACACCGGATAAACAAAGAAGGTGTACCGTTGACAGGTCAATACCTGAAAAACTCATTCCGGAAAAGGGAGGAAATCAAGATGAAAAAAAGTAATTTTGTGGCCTTGATCCTGGGCACCATCGGCGTGGCCTTTCTTGCGCTGGGCATGTGCATGGGCCTGCTGCCCGAGTGGGGCATGTTCCGCCAGGGCGTTGTCTGCGGTGTAATCGGCCTGGTGATCCTGCTGCTCACCGTGCTCATCTGGCGGAAGATGGAGGGCAAGGCCCCTATTAAGCTCCGTGCGAAGACTGTCGGCGCCGCGGCGGTGGGTGTGCTGGGTGCGCTGCTTCTGGGGGTTGGCATGTGCCTGACCATGGTGTTCGGCAAGATGGTTTTGGGCATTGTGATCGGTCTGGTGGGCATTGTGGCCCTTCTGATGCTGATCCCGCTGACCAAGGGCATCCACTGATTGTGGTCAGGCTGTGTGAGGACGTGGAGCACGATGTGCTGAAGGCCACTGTCCGGAACTTCCTGATCAACGCCGGCGTGGCCGGCATGAAGAAGCAGGCGGAGAGCCGCTGGTGCGCAAGCAGGACATCATACGCCTGTGTGATGCACGCCCTGACTGCCAGTTTACTCCCTTTAACAATTGTACCCTCATTGATGAGGCGTTTGCTGATGATATGCTCCTGGTCAAAAACTTCATTCCGGCCATCAGCGTGGAGGGCGCGGGGGAAGGGCACCTTCGCCCAGGTGGAGCGGGCCGTGGAGATCCTGCGGGGGCGCAGGCTGCCCTTCGGCATCTCCTGCTGCTACACCTCCCGAAATGTAGAGGTCATAGGCAGTGAGGAGTATTTTGACCAAATGATTGCCTGGGGCGCAAAATTCTGCTGGTTCTTTACCTATATGCCCATTGGAAGGGAGGCGGTGCCCGAGCTGATGGTCTCGGCTGAACAGCGCGCTTTCATGTACCGCCGCCATATCAATGCCAATGGAGACTATGAGCCCTGTGCCTTTATTCACTACTCCGATGCCAATGTCCGCACCCACACGTTTCTGGAGGCCCAGCAGGCACCGCTCTTCACGGCCTGCAGGAGGGGGCAGCCCTGGAATGAGAACCACCTGCGCCCCTGTCCGCTGCTGGGCAGCCCTGATGCGCTGGTGGAGGCGGTGGAGCGCTCCGGTGCCCGCTCCACGGATCTCCAGTCGCCGGAAGACGTCCGGGCCCTGGCCGGCAAGTGCCGGGACGCCGCGGAAACTTGGGCGCCGGTGGCTGATGCGCTTTGGGCACATGACCACGGAGGCGCTGGGGTGCGGCAGATAGGGCAGGGGCATTTTTGCCGCTAAGACCGTAGAGAACATTTAACGTGGCATATGCGGCCCATCTGGCAGAGACGGACTATGTAGGGCTGATCTCCGAAAACGAGGTGCCCGGCAGGTTGGAGCGGAGTCCCCCAAATTTGCTTTAACCTTTTTGTTTATAGCAGGTAACGGATAGGAACTTCCGCAAACGGCACACCAGAGTTACAATAATTGTGAAAGAAGGTGCCGCAATGTTTTCCATCCAACTGCTTCTCACACTTTTTCTGACCCTTGCCATGGAACTGGGCCTCACCGCCTGCGGCGCGGAGGCCGCAGTACAGCCCTCCCCGGAGACGCCCGAGCCGCCGGCCAAGGTGCAGGAGACGCCGGAGCCCGCGCCTGACCCGGCCCCGGAACCCCCGGAGCCCGGGCTGGAGGTCACCGAGGGGACGGAGACCTACCGGGGCTTCCGGATGGACAATGTGCTCCACGCCCCGGAGGGGGACATCCACTATCACATCTACATCCCGGACAGCTACGACGGCAGTGAGGCCTACGCCCTGTTCCTCACCCTCCCTGGCTATGAGGGGCTGTACTTCCAGGGCGTGGGGGAGAACCTGTACAGCGAGCGCTTCGCCTTCGAGGCGCTGAATTACAACGACCGCATGATTGTGGCCGCCCCGCAGCTGAGCGACTGGGGGGATACCTCGGCAGAGCAGGCCATCGCCCTGACGGAGTACCTGCTGGGCCGCTACAACATCGACCGGGAGCGGGTGTATGCCGAGGGCTACTCCGGCGGCGGGGAGACCATGTCCCGCGTCATGGGGATGCGGCCCGAGCTGTTTACCGCCTATCTCCAGTGCTCCTCCCAGTGGGACGGGGCCTATGAGCCGGTGACGGAGGCCAGGGTGCCCGTGTACCTCGTCATCGGGGAGAGCGATGAATATTATGGCTCTGAACCGAGCCGGAGGGCATACAACCGGCTCCGCGAGCTCTATGCGGAGGCGGGCCTGACCGAGGAGGAGATCGGCCGGCTGGTGGTGCTGGACATCAAGGATGCGGACTACTTCCGGGCGGGCGGCGCCCCCAACCAGCACGGCGGCGGCAATCTGTTTGCGCAGGATCCGGAGATCATGGGGCGGCTGTTCGGACAGTGATGCCCCATGCACCGGCAGAACCCGTCGGCGCCCTGGCCCGGGCAGGCGATTGCAAAAGGCGGCCGGATGTGGTAGAGTATCCAAAAAAGACAGGGAGGCGGCACAATGGAGTATCGTCAGCTGGGCCGCACTGGCCTGCTGGTCAGCGAGATCGGCATGGGGTGCGAGGGGTTTGTGGGCAAGAGCGATGAGCAGGTCAGGGAAATGGTGGACGCCATGGAGGCGGGCGGAGTCAACTGCATCGACCTCTACACCCCCAACCCGGAGTTCCGCTCCAGCCTGGGCCGCGCCCTGCGGGGCCGGCGGGAGAAATTCATCCTCCAGGCCCACCTGTGCACCATCTGGAAGGACGGGCAGTACAAGCGCACCAGGGATCTGGACGAGGTGAAGGCGGGCTTTGCGGATCAGCTCCGGCGGCTGGAGACGGATCACGCGGAGATCGGCATGATCCACTATGTGGACTCCCTGGCCGACTGGGAGACGGTGCGCACCGGCGGCGTGCTGGACTATGCCGGGGAGCTGAAGGCCCGGGGCGTCATCCGGGCCGTCGGCCTGTCCAGCCACAACCCGGAGGTGGCCCTGGCGGCGGTGAACAGCGGCGCCGTTGAGGTACTGATGTTCTCCATCAACCCCTGCTATGACCTCCAGCCTGCGGGGGAGGATGTGGAACAGCTCTGGAACGAGAAGAACTACGAGCAGCCCCTGGTGAACATGGATCCCCAGCGGCAGGAGCTGTATGAGACCTGCCAGCGGCTGGGTGTGGGCATCACGGTGATGAAGGCCTTCGGCGGCGGGGATCTGCTCAATGCCGAGCTGTCCCCGGCCGGGAGGGCCCTGACCCTCTGCCAGTGCCTCCACTACGCCCTGACCCGGCCCGGCGTGGCCTCCGTCATGTCCGGCGCCCGGAACCTGGAGGAGCTGAAAACCAGCATCGCCTATGAGGATGCGCCTGAGGCCGAGCGGGACTATGCCGCCGCCCTTGCGGCCCTGCCCAGGATCAGCTGGGTGGGGCACTGCATGTACTGCGGCCACTGCGCTCCCTGCCCGGTGGGCATCGACGTGGCCGGCGTCACCAAGTTCCTGAACCTGGCCCGGGCCCAGGGGGAGGTGCCGGAGACCGTGCGGGAGCACTACGCCGTCCTGCCCCACCACGGCGGGGAGTGCATCTCCTGCGGAGCCTGCGAGAGGCGCTGCCCCTTCGGCGTCCCGGTGCTGGAGAATATGCGCCGGGCGGCGGAGCTGTTTGGAATGTGAGACGGGGTACGCGGACAGGCGGATGGGCCTGTCCGCGCATTTTTTCTTGCTATTTCCGCCGGAAACCAGTAAAATAGTGCTCAAACAGGGCCCAGCGGCACAGGCGGAAAGGCGGCGGCGCATATGATGTACAACCCCCAGCTGGAGACCTTCCTCCGGGTGGCGGACGCGGGGAGCTTCAACAAGGCGGCGGAGGAGCTGTTCATCACGCCGCCGGCGGTGATCAAGCAGATCACCTCCCTGGAGTCCAGCCTGGACTTGAAGCTGTTTATCCGCAGCCCCCGGGGGCTGAAGCTCACCGAGGCGGGAAAGTCCATCTACCGGGACGCCCAGTATGTGGTGCAGTACTGCAAGGACTCCGTGGTGCGGGCCAAGAATGCCGCCGAGGATGGGGACAAGGTCATCCGCATCGGGGTATCCCCCATGACGCCGGGGCAGTTCCTGCTGGATCTCTGGCCGGCCATCAAAACCCACTGCCCCAATATCAAATTCAAGATGGTTCCCTACGAGAACACCCCGGAGAACTCGGTGGAGATCCTGCGCAACCTGGGACAGAACATCGACATCGTGGCCGGCCTCTTCGACCAGAACTTCCTGGGAAACCGGCAGTGCGACGCCCTGGAGCTGTCCCGGGAGCCCATCCGCTGCGCGGTGTCCATCTACCACCCCCTGGCGGCCAGGGATCGTCTGACGGCGGAGGATCTGCACGGGGAGAACTTCCTGCTCATCCGCCGGGGCTGGAACCGCTATCTGGATCAGATGCGGGACGAGCTGTGGCGGGATCACCCCCAGATCCACATTGTGGACTTTGAGATGTTCAACATCAATGTGTTCAACCAGTGCGAGAACTCCGAGGACATCCTCATGACCATCGACAACTGGCGGCAGGTTCACCCCCTGCTCAAGACCATCCCGGTGGACTGGAGCTACACCATCCCCTACGGGCTGCTCCACTCCCCCCGCCCCACGCCGACGGTGCGGCGGTTTCTCAAGGCGGTTCGGACGGTGTATCAGTTATAACGCAAACGTACATACTGCATAACTTTTCGAGACTTCTGCGGAGGTCTCGATTTTTTTATAATGGGAGCACAACAGGAAGCGTCCCCCGTGGGGACGGGATCAGAGGTGTGCCATGAACAACTTTCTCTTTGAAAATGGAACCAGGGTGCTCTTTGGCGGCGGATGTGTGCAGGAGTATCAGGGCAGCTTCGTGAAGGGATACGGCCCCAACGTGCTGCTGATCACAGAGGAAGGGGATCGCTGCTCCGGCGCGGCGGACGAGGTGCGGGATATCCTGCGCCGGAGCGGGAAAACGATGGCGGAGTGCTCCGCCGGCCCCTTCTGCTCCCGGTATGAACAGGTTCAGCGGGCGGCCCGCCTGTGTCGGGAGCGCCGTGTGGATCTGATTTTGGGGGTGGGGGGCTCCGCCGTGCTGGACGGCTGCAAGGCCGCCTCCCTGGCGGCGGTGTGCCGGGGAGATCTGTGGGAGAACTTCGGAGAATCCCAGGGCGTGGTGGATGTGCCGCCCCTGCCCACAGGCTTTGTGGCGTCCCATCTGGAGACCGGGGCCGTCAGCGGGGCCGCGGGCCTGTTCCATGGGCAGCGGTGCGTCTGGCGGGACTATCCCCCCTGTGACCCCAAATTCGCCCTGCTGGATCCGGCCCGCACCCGCGAGCTGTCCCGTCGGGAGCTCATACTCCAGGGCTTTTCCGCCTTGGCCGGGGCGCTGGAGGAATACCTGACCCTGACGGACGGCATGAGCGTCTCCCGGGAGATGCTGGAGACCCTGATGGAGGGGATGGCCCGGGAGCTGCGCATCTGCCGGCAGGCCCCGAGGGACGAGAACGCCCGGAGCAACCTGATGTGGCGGTGCGCCCTGTGGGGGAACCGGTTCTTCCAGCTGGGGCGGCGGTTCTCCTTCCCGGCGCTGCCGGTGCGGGAGGCGGCCGTCCTGGCCGCGTCGGACTGGGAGGAGTACGCCGGCGTGCTGGCCGTCCTCCTGCTGGCCCTCTGCCGCCGGGAGGCGGAGGGGCATCCTGCGGCCCTGGCGGCCCTCCTGGCGGAGCTGTCCCTGCCCGCAGAGCCGGAGCAGCTGGGCGCGGCTGTCCGAAGGCGGCTGGAAAAGGTACCGTCCACCAAAAACCTTTTGGTACACACTGCGTAACGAATCGGAACTTCCGCAATGGCGGGAACGCCCCTATAATACAGGACGAAGACAGACAAGCAGGAGGATTTTCAGCATGAACACACGTACATTGGGCGCGGATCTGACGGTCTCCGCCGTGGGCCTGGGGTGCATGGGCTTCAGCCACGCCTACGGGGCGCCCACGGAGAAAAATGAGGCGATCCGTTCCATCCGGGCCGCCTGTGACCTGGGCTATACCCTGTTCGACACCGCCGAGACCTACGGCACCGCCGCCGATCGCCACGAGAATGAGAAGCTGGTGGGGGAGGCGCTGAAGGACGTCCGGGACAAGGTGCAGATCGTCACCAAGTTCGGCATCCGCTTCGACGAGACCAGCACGGCGGTGAACAAGCCGCTGATCCCCGACGCCCGTCCGGAGACCATCCGTTCCTCGGTGGAGGGCTCCCTCCGGCGGCTCCAGACCGACCATATCGACCTGTACTTCCAGCACCGCATGGATCCCAGGGTGGAGCCCGAGGCGGTGGCCCGGGTGATGGCCGATCTGATCCGGGAGGGCAAAATCACCCACTGGGGCATCTCTGAGGTAACCGAGGACTACCTGCGCCGGGCTCACGCGGTGTGCCCGGTGACGGCGGTGCAGAACCGCTACTCCATGATGGCCCGGCAGCATGAGGCCCTGTTCCCGGTTCTGGAGGAGCTGCACATCGGCTTTGTGGCCTTCTCCCCCATGGCCAACGGCCTGCTGACCGGGGCCTACGGGAAGGACTCCAGATTTGACCCCAGGCTGGACTACCGCAGCGCCATGCCCCAGTTCACCCCGGAGGCGGCGGAGCAGAACCGGGCGCTGCTGGAGCTGCTGCGGGATCTGGCGGAGCGGAAACGCGCCACCACCGCCCAGATCTCCCTGGCCTGGATGCTGTGCAAAAAGCCGTACATCGTCCCCATCCCCGGCAGCCGGAAGGTGGAGCGGATGCGGGAAAACGCCGGGGCGGCGGAGGTTGTGCTCTCCCCCGCCGAGGTGGAGGCCCTGGACAAAGCCCTGGACACCATCCCCGTGTCCGCCGTGTTCGGCGGCACCGCCGTCAAAAGCAGATAACGACCGGTTCCCATATGACTCAGAAAGGATGAACGACCATGAAACAGACCCGCAAATGGCTGGCCCTGGCCGGGGCCTTAACCCTCTCACTGCTGGCCGGATGCGCCGGGAGTCAAGCGCCCGGCGCATCCAGCGCCAGCCCAGCTCCCGAGGAGACGCCGGAGGCCGCCTCCGACGCCCTGGTCATCGCCGAGCAGGGCATCTTCTCCGCCGGCGGCACGGTGATCCAGTCCGACGGCACCTTCGATGTGGCCAACTATTACACCTCCCGGGAGGGCTCCACTTCCCACGTGGATCACGCCAACGTGCTCTACCAGATCCCCGAGGACAACACGGAGCTTCCCATGGTGTTCCTCCACGGCTACGGCCAGTCCCGCATGGGCTGGATGACCACCCCCGACGGCCGGGAGGGCTGGAGCGACATGTTCCTGCGCATGGGCCACAGCGTGTGGCTGGTGGACCAGCCCCGCCGGGGCGAGGCCGGCCAGACCTCGGTGGCGGGCACCATGACCACCACCCCCTCCGACCAGACCTGGTACACCCAGTTCCGCATCGGCACCTATCTCAACGATGAGTTCACCTACAACGAGGGCTCCCAGTTCCCCCAGGGGGAGGATGTGCTGGATCAGTTCTTCCGCCAGATGACCCCGGACACCGGCATGGACAACGCCGCCGGCGACCAGAACATCGACAACACCGTGGTGGCCCAGGCGGTGGCGGCAACTATCGACGAGATCTATGAGCGCACCGGCCAGGACTCCATCCTGGTGACCCACTCCCAGGGCGGCCTGTCCGGCTGGGAGGTGCCCCGGTACACCGACCACGTGGCCGCCATCGTGGCCATTGAGCCCGGCGGGGCGCCCCAGGTGGACAGCGACGCCTATAACGCCATGGTGGAGCAGGAGATTCCCATCACCTTCTACTACGGCGACTATATCGGCGAGGAGTTCACCGACGTGCCCGCCGCCGCCATGTGGTCTATGATGGCCGCCAGCGCGGACATCTTTACCGAGGCGTACAACGCCGCCGGAGGCAGCAGCACCGTGGTTCACCTGCCCGACGAGGGCATCACCGGCAACTCCCACTTCATGTTCCAGGAGCTGAACAACGATGTGATCGCCGACCACATCGAGGCCTGGATTCAGGAGAACGTGACCGAGTAACAGAACGATCAGACAGGAGGAACCTTTTATGAAGACTTGGAAACGGCTTTTCGGATGCCTGCTTGCGGGCACCATGCTGCTGTCCCTGGCCGCCTGCGGCAGCAATGACAGCCCCGCAGATGACCAGGCCGCCGCGCAGCTCCAGGAGGAGACAGCGCCCCCTGCGGACACGGCCGGGAACACCGCCGCCCCGGAGGCCTCCGCCGGTGAGAACACGGCGGACAGCGGCAGTGTGCTGGTGGTGTACTACTCCGCCTCCGGCCACACGAAAACTGTGGCCGGCTACATCGCCCAGGCCACCGGGGGCGACATCTTTGAAATCACCCCGGTGGAGCCCTATACCGACGACGATCTGAACTGGTCGGATTCGGACAGCCGGGTCACCCGGGAGCACGAGGATGAGTCCCTGCGGGACGTGGAGCTGACCACCACCGAGGTGGAGAACTGGGACAGCTATGACACGGTGTTTATCGGCTACCCCATCTGGTGGGGCATCGCGGCCTGGCCGGTGGACGGCTTTGTGGAGGCCAACGACTTCACCGGCAAGACGGTGATCCCCTTCTGTACCTCTTCTTCCTCCGGCCTGGGGCAGAGCGGGGAGCTGCTGGCAGAACTGGCAGGTACCGGCGACTGGCAGGACGGGGAGAGGTTCCGCTCCAGCGCCAGCCAGGAGGATGTAAACGAGTGGGTAGACAGCCTGGGGCTGTCCGCGGAGTAAGGAAGCGGCAGGGGACCGGAGCAACTGGCTCCGGCTCCCTGCTGCTCATGACTTGATTTTGAAAAAGGAGAGCGGGAAACATGTCCAAGAAAGTCTTGATTTTATCTGCCAGCCCCCGGAAAGGCGGAAACTCCGACATTCTGTGCGACCAGTTTGCCAAGGGTGCCGAGGAGGCCGGCCACCAGGTGGAGAAGATTCGGGTGCAGGAGAAAAAGATCTCCCCCTGTCTGGCCTGTTACGGCTGCCGGGGAACCGGCGTCTGCGTCCAGAAGGACGACATGGCCGCCATTCTGGACAAGATGGTGGAGGCCGATGTGCTGGTGCTGGCCACGCCGGTGTACTTCTACTCCATGGACGGCCAGCTCAAGACTCTCATCGACCGCACGCTGCCCCGGTACACGGAGATCCGGGACAAGGAGGTCTGCCTCATCGCCACCGCCGCCGCGGGCCGGGGGGCCATGGAGCGTACCATAGACGCCATGCGGGGCTTCACCGACTGCCTGCCCGGCGCCCAGGTGAAGGGAACCGTCTATGGCTCCGGCGTCTACCAGAAGGGGGAGGTCATGGACACCAAGGCGTTCCAGGAGGCCTACCAGCTGGGCAGAAAAGTCTGAGCAGGAAAGAAGGCTGACCCGCTTCCATGGCGCAATTCAGCGAGCGAGAGCTGTTTGAAACCGTCCCGGTTCCCAGGGCCGTGGCCACACTGGCCATCCCCACCGTCATCAGCCAGGTGGTGACCATGATCTACAACCTGGCCGACACCTTCTTCATCGGCCAGACCGGAGATCCGCTGATGGTGGCGGCGGTGTCCCTGGTGTCTCCCTGGTTCAACCTGCTCACCGCCCTGGGCAACCTCTTCGGCTTGGGAGGGAGCAGCCTGATCTCCCGGATGCTGGGGGTGCAGCGGGAGGGGGAGATCCGCTGCGTGTCCTCCTTCAGCATCTGGGCGGGGGCGGCGGTCACCGCCTGCTTCTCCCTGGCCAGCTTCCTGGCACGGGAACCCCTGCTCACCTTCCTGGGGGCCAGCGTAGACAACTACGGCTATGCGGAGGACTACCTGCTGTGGGTGGTGGCGGCCGGCGGGGTGCCCACCATGGTGAGCCTGGCCCTGGGCCATCTGCTCCGCAGCGACGGTATGCTACCCCTCCACAGGGCGCATACCGCCTTTTCTTGTCATCCAGCCCTCCGGCTGTATCGGTTGAGCAAAAGTCAGCGTGGGAATGGTGTGG
>NZ_JAHZDL010000019.1:0-31377 GCF_019422385.1 Flavonifractor sp. | reverse complement strand
GCGGCCGTGCCGCCACCGGCAACATCATCCCCTCCTCCACCGGCGCTGCCAAGGCCGTGGGCAAGGTCATCCCCGAGCTCAACGGCAAGCTGACCGGCATGTCCATGCGTGTCCCCACCCTGGACGTGTCCGTGGTGGATCTGACCGTCAACCTGGCCAAGCCCGCCAAGTACGACGAGATCTGCGCCGCCATGAAGAAGGCCTCCGAGGGTGAGCTGAAGGGCATCCTGGGCTACACCGACGAGGACGTGGTGTCCTCCGACTTCCTGGGCGACACCCGCACCTCTATCTTCGACGCCAAGGCCGGCATCGCCCTGACCGACACCTTCGTGAAGGTGGTCTCCTGGTACGACAACGAGATCGGCTACTCCAACAAGGTGCTGGATCTCATCGCTCACATGTACAGCGTGGATCACAAGTAAG
Source organism: Flavonifractor sp. (assembly GCF_019422385.1). Classification (NCBI taxonomy): domain Bacteria; kingdom Bacillati; phylum Bacillota; class Clostridia; order Eubacteriales; family Oscillospiraceae; genus Flavonifractor; species Flavonifractor sp. The sequence continues at coordinate 30,954 of NZ_JAHZDL010000019.1, read as the reverse complement.
CGGCTGCACTGCGTTCCAGCTGGCATTCCGCAGGCCCCCTCGCCGGTTAAACGGCGAGGGGGCCTTTTGCGTTTGATACCTGCCAGGGCCGTTTGGTCTGTACCAAAAAATAATTATGGTACTTTCCGACTGGTAAGGGTGCTGATATAATTTCACCAAATCTAACATACCAGCCCGCAGAAGCAGGCTCTATTTTTCACAAACCCATCCACCACGGAGAAGGGGCGGCACATGAACATCCACATCAACCGCAGCAGCGAGACTCCCTTTTATCTCCAGATCTCCTGCTCCATCCAGAATCTGATCCTGTCCGGTGAGCTCAGCCGGGGCTACAAGATGCCGTCCGAGCGCAGGCTGGCCGAGGAGCTGGGCGTCCACCGGAACACCATTATCAAGGCCTACGGACAGCTGGTGGACGACGGGTATCTGATTGTCTCCTCCAAAAAGCCCAAGGGATACTTTGTCAAGGAGATCGCCGACGGCCGCTTCCCCTTCCAGCGGTTCTTCCCCCTGGAGAAGATGATCCGCTACCACTTCAACGAGAAGGAGAAGCTGTTTCTGGACATCTTCTGCCAGTCGGAGAATGAAGCGCTGCTCTCCCTGGGCGGAATCGTCATGGACAAGGCCGCCTATCCGGACGAGGGCATCCGGGAAATCGTGCTGCACCTGGCCAACGCCTCCCAAAACGAGGCGGAGCGGATGAAGCGCAATATCTGCTCCCTGCTGTTCCAGGAGAACATGTACATCAACCCCAAGAATATCCAGCTGGTCTCGGAGACCAACCAGGCCCTCAACCACCTCATGACTCTCTACCTTAAGGAGGGGGACTGCGTCATCGCGGAGGAGCCCATCGTTCCCGACAATGCCAGCATCTTCCGCAACAAGGGCATCCAGCTGGTCACCGTTCCCATGGAGGCCGACGGCATGGATCTGGACAAGCTGGAGGCCGCCATCCGGAAATACGCCCCAAAATTCATCTACACCATGCCCAACTACCACAACCCCACGGGCATCGTCATGTCCCTGGAGAAGCGGCACAGGCTGCTGGAAATCACCGGGAAGTACTGCATTCCGGTCATCGAGGAGGACTCCCAGCGGGACTTCCGCTATGAGGGCGGCCGGCTGCCCACCCTCTACTCTCTGGACCGCTACCGCTCTGTGGTCTACCTGGACTCCTTCACCCTCACCTTTCCCTACGGGATCAAGACGGGCTACATCGTGGGGCCCACGGATCTCATCGATACGCTGGGCCGGCTGATCATCGTGGACGAGACCTCCGTCAGCAGCATGGGACAGTACATGCTCAACGAGTACATTGAGCGGGGCTACTTCGCCCGACATGTCCAGCGTCTAGCCGCCCGGTACGCCCGCAAGCTGGAGCTGCTGTGCCGGGGTCTGGACCGCATCGCGGACAAGGGAATCCACTACACCAGGCCCAAGGGCGGACTGCTGCTCTGGTGTACGTTGGATGAGGACATCAACGAGCGCACCCTGTTCCGGGAGGCCCAGAAGCGGGGGCTGCTGATCATACCCGGCTTTCTGTTCTACCCCAAGGGATATCCGGGGGCCGGACACGTCCGGCTCTGCTTCTCCAACATCCGGGACGAGGATATTGACAAAGCCATTGCCATTTTAGGTCAGGCGCTGGACAGCAGCGCAGATTCATCAAAGGTGGAGGGAAACCATGAACAAACTGAGTGAGTACCGGAGAGAATTTCACAAGTACCCGGAAAACGGCTGGCACGAATTCCGGACCAGTGCCCGGGTGGCCGAGATCCTGACCGGCATGGGCTATGAGGTGGCCATGGGCCCCGACGTGATCGAGCCGGCCAGCGTGGGCGAGCCGGAGCGGCTCACCCAGGAGCAGGTAAAGGCCGAGATGGAGCGGGCCGTCGCCCAGGGGGCCAACCCCGACTTCGTGGCCAGGACCAATGGCTGGCCCGGCGTCATGGCCGTGCTGGACACCGGCCGTCCCGGCCCCGTGTCCGCCATGCGGTTTGAGATCGACTGCCTGCCCTATGACGAGCCCCAGAAGGCGGGCTACCGCCCCTTTGACGAGGGCTACCTCTCCTGCAACCCCCAGTCGGTCCACGCCTGCGGCCACGACGGCCACACCGCCATCGGCCTGGGCATTGCCGGGGAGCTTCAGAAGCGGAAGGAGCATCTCTGCGGGAAAATCAAGCTCTTCTTCCAGCCTGCGGAGGAGACCTTCTACGGTGCCCAGTCCATCGTAGACAAGGGCCACCTGGACGACGTGATGAACTTCATCGCCGTCCATATCGCCCTGAGCGCCGAGAACAAGCCCCTGCCCTCTCATACGGTGGCCTGCGGCTGCCGTGACTTCCTCAGCGACCGGCAGCTGGACGTGTATCTGGAAGGAAGGGCGGCCCACCCCTGCGGCGCCTCTCAGGAGGGCAGGAATGCCCTGCTGGCGGCCTGCTCTGCCGCCCTGAACATCCACAGCATCGCCCCTCACGAGGCCGGCCTGTGCCGGGTGAACGTGGGCGAGATCCATGCCGGCGTGTGCGCCAACACCATCGCCCCCAACGCCATGATGCGCATCGAATACCGGGGCCAGTACCCGGAGATCTCCGCCTACGCCGGCAAGCGGATCTTCGACATCCTGGACGGCACGGTCAAGGCATACGGCCTGACCTACCACTATGTGGACTACGGCGAGGTGCCCGCCGGCGCCAGCGATCCCGCCATGATGGAGATCATCCAGCGGGCGGCCAAGAAGGTGCCCTGGTTCGAGACCGTGTACTTTGAGGGCAACGTGGGCGGCACCGACGACGCCGCCGTCATGCTCACCAAGGTACAGCAGAACGGTGGCATCGGCACCTATGTGGGCATTGGTGCGGACACCACCGGCCCGGTGCACAACCCGGAGTTTGACTTTGACGAGGACTGCCTGCCCGCCGCCATGGAGCTCTGCCTCAACGCACTGGAGGAGCTCCACGCTGCGGAGGCTTGACATAGAACGAGAGGTCTGCAACGTACATGAGGAGGTAACAACCTATGGCACAAAAAGTCGCATCCAAGCTAAAGGGAAACATGTGGCGGCTGATTATCCTGGCCATCGCCGGCTCGCTGATTTACGGTCTGCCCTATTTCCGCACCTACTACTATGATGCCTACCTGTCCGCCTACAACCTGACCAACATCCAGATGGGCTCCCTGGGCTCCATCTTCGGCGTGTTCGGCATGGTCTCCTACCTGTTCGGCGGCGTGGTGGCCGACTTCATCTCCCCCAAGAAGCTCATCTCCATCTCCCTGATCCTGACCGGCGTGGCCGGCTTCTTCCACCTGGTCGCCAACAGCTACGCCACCCTTCTGATCATCTACCTGGTGTGGGGCTTCACCGCCCTCTTCGCCTTCTGGCCCGCCCTGGTGAAGGGCATCCGCAGCCTGGCCTCCTCTGACGAGCAGGGCAAAGCCTACGGCTTCATGGAGGCCGGCCGCGGCGTCACCAACGCCGTGCACCTGGCCATCGCCCTGGCCATCATCAACGCCGTGAGCCGCAGCACCGGCAGCTCTGAAATAAACGCCGCGGGCCTGAAGGGCGGCATCGTCTTCTACTCCGTGGTGGTCATCGTGCTGGGCGTGCTGGTGCTCCTGTTCTTCAAGGATCCCCAGACCTCCGACCAGTCCGAGCGGTTCAACTTCAAGCAGGTGCTCACCGTCATCAGGCTGCCCCAGGTGTGGATCCTCTGCCTGATTCTGTGCTGCACCTACGTGATGAACATGTCCTACTCCTACTTCAACCCCTACGCCACCTCCACCCTGGGCGTGGCCATGGTCGGCGGTACCATCGTGACCATTATGGCCGACTACATCCGCCCCTTCGCCTCCGTGGGCGGCGGCATTCTGGCCGACCGGCTGGGCCGCCCCAGGATCATGACCATCGGCTTTGCCATCATGGCCGCCGGCACCTTTGCCATCGCCCTGTTCCCCGCCATGAGCGTGCCTGTCTTCGTGATCCTGTGCGCCATCATCTATGTGGGCATGTACTGCAACTATGGCATCGTCTTCTCCCTGATGGATGACGGCGGCATCCCCATGGAGGTCTCCGGCACCGCCATCGGCCTGATCAGCACCATCGGCTACCTGCCCGAAGTGTTCTGCCCCTTCTTGGCCGGCGTCGTCCTGGACACCTATTCCGAGGCGGGCTACAAGTACTACTTCCTGGCCATGGGCGTGATCATGCTCATCGGCATCGTGGGCATCATGATCTGGAACCGCAGTGTCAAAAACCAGAAAAAGGCCTGACTGATCAGGTGAGCCGCCCCGGTTTGTGCGGGCAGCTGGAAAATCACCAACAGCGGAAACCTACAAGTTTTAACCGGGAGCGGCACAGTGTCAGCTGTGCCGCTCCCGGTTTTATACACCAATTTTTTTGGTTTCCGATTGAAAACTCTCAAATCACAGTGGGCAAACATGTCCTGTCCGGTTTGCTGCCCCGGTTCCTCCCCGGGAGATGCAGGCAGGCCGACTACAGGCTAAGACTTGCGATAAACTGTTTCGCCGTTCTCGGCGTCCGGCCAGGATGTCTCATCTCCCATTTGAGGGCATCTGCCCGGAGGGTCTCCCGATCCGTGGCAACCCCCGCCTGATCCGCCAGGTTCTCCACCAACTCCAGGAATTCCGCTTTATTCAGGGCCAGATAGGGGATGCGCAGGCCAAAGCGGTCGGACAGGGAAGTCTTCTCCTGGATGGTCTCGCCGGCATCCACCTCGTCTCCCGCCCGGTCAGAGAAGGTCTGCCGCACCAGCCGGCGGCGGTTGGAGGTGGCGTAGATGGCCACGTTGGCCGGCCGCCGCTCCAGCCCGCCCTCCAGGATGGTCTTCATGGCGGAGTAGGTCTTGTCGTCCTGGTCAAAGGCCAGGTCGTCGATGAACAGGATGAACTTGAGCTTCCGTCCCCCCAGGGTACGGATGAGCCTAGGCATGTCGGCCAGGCCATCCTTCTGCACCTCAATGAGCCGCAGGTCCTCGAAGCCCGGCAGGGACAGCAGGCTCTTCACCGTAGCGGACTTGCCGGTACCCGAGTCTCCGTAGAGCAGCACGTTATTGACGGGATTGCCCTCCAGCAGGGCGCGGGTGTTGGCCTCCACCTGGTCCCGCTGGAGTTCGTACCCGAACATCTCATCCCGCTCCGGGCAGTCGGGTTTCTCCACGGGATAGAACCCACCATCCTCCCACAGGAATGCCCGGTGGCGGGCGAACAGCCCCGCCCCGTGGGTGCGGTAGAACTCCGTCAGCTCCTCAAAGGTAAAGGGACAGGTGCTCTCCCACCTGGGCAGACGCGCCAGCATCCCCTCCAGTTCCGGCTGGACGGCCGCTCCCACGGCCTCCAGCAGACGGCCGCAGTCCAGCTCCGCCAGGGCGGCAAACGTCTCGATATCCCGCCTGGCGGCCTCCTCCAGGGCGGGATCCTCTCCTCCCCGCTCTACCAGGGCGGCATAAGGAGACTCCCGGTCCCGCAGTTGGCCGTCCAGCCACTCCCCCAGGCTGGTTTTCTCCTCCGTCCGCAGGGTGTAAAACAGCCTGGCGTAATCCTCCGCCGCACCGGCTCCGTCCCCGGCAGCCAGCTTGTCCAGAAGCATCAGGACCTTCTGCAGCGGCTCCTCCTCCACCACGTGCCGATAGGCCGCCGTCCCGTGCAGGGCCCAGCGCAGTGTTTCCAACTCCATTACTCACTCCCCCTTTTTCGTGTTTTTATTGTATGCGCCGCGACTCCGCCTGTCAACGCAAAAGCGCGGAAGCTGTCAGTTATCCTCTCCCTTTCCAAATGAAACCACCGGGTGGATCTGCATACCGGCTGGAAACCTGCGGATACTAACGGCTGTAACCACAACCGCAGGAGGAGTTTGATAGATGAAAGCGACTGGAATCGTGCGCCGCATCGACGATCTCGGGCGCGTGGTCATTCCCAAGGAGATCCGCCGCACTATGCGTATCCGCGAGGGCGACCCATCACTGATATCATTGGCACCGTGGGAGCGGTTCTGTTCCGGCATGCTGGCTCTGGCCCGACGGCGGGGCTGGGGTGAAGTATAGTTCTCAGGATGTGTATGATGCGGATAATCCGGCACGCCGCCCGGCACAGCATCCTCATCATGCGGCAGGCCCCCGGAACTGCCATGGCTCCGGGGGCCTGCTTTGTTGCGCTATGGAGTTTCGTGGGCAGGATTCAGACCCAGGCTGGCCGCTTTCGGCTCCCGGCCTTCATGATCCACGGTATTGCTGCAGAGTCCGCCGCCGCTGCAGGCCATGATATCAGCGGGGGATGGCGACGGCAGACAACGGACTTTTGTCCCCCAGCCTCTTTATGGGCGGCATACGGGCCATCCTGCCCGTCCTCAGACTTTGTCTGCTAAATCTTGGCGCTGTCTTCCTCCCTGCAGCAAGGACGCAGGAAGACGAGTGCGCCTGCATCCGCAAACAGCCGCGGCACACCTGCATTTGAAGCGGGAAAGTCCGGCAGAGGAATCCTGCCTGCACGGAGAATTTACTCTCGCGCCTGGATTGTCAGGTGCACGGTGTCGCCGGCTCCCTTGCCCAGTCTGGTCCGAATGGACTTCAGCATACCCAAAATATAGCATACGCTTCCGTCATCATTTTTCAGGCCCATGTTGACGATGCTGCCGTCGTAGGGAATGCCGTCAAAGGTGGCGTGTACCTTGACGCGGCCCCTGCCGAACTCATCCCGGATATTCCATGGGAAGATCACGTAGGCACCGTCCTTCTCCGGCAGTACGTGGATGACCGCGTCATATTCATACCGTTTGCCCGCAGACGCCTCTTTCCGCCCTTCTGCCATCCGGCCCGCCCGGGTGTGCTCCCCCTGCCGCAGGATTTTTTCCATGGGCTTTCCCTTTGCCAGCTCGTCGATTAGCTTGTCCAGGCGGCGGATCTCGCGCATGAGGGGATCGGCTATCTCCTCCACCCGCACGCCGCAGACCACCCCTTTGATCAGCTCCCGCTCTGGATGGAGGCGTGGAGCGTTGGCAAAGAAAGCTCCATATGTGGTGTCCGTCTCCAGAAGCTCCTTCAGCTCCCCGGCGCTGTATCCGGTCAGCCAGGTTATCACCTGCTGTACCTCTTCCCGTGTACGGCCCTTTTTGACCGCTTTGGCCTCCAGCAGCGGGTAAAGCCTGGCAAAGCGCATCTCAGTTACCTGTTCATTGGTCATTGTCCTTACGCTCCTTTCCGCCGTATCCGTCGCAGAGCCAGGAGGGGCTATACCAACAACCAAGGACATCCCCCCTGCGGATCTGCTCCGCTGCGGAGGGGGCAGAGGCAGGCATCCAACGCCCGCAGCACCGTCCAGGCCCGGTGGCCTGGCTCAGATTTCTGCAGATCTGATTGGCCCCTCGGAGAGCCCTGACGGCGATCATATTTCCTTTGGGGGACAGGGACGGCCGTCCGGCCCCAAGACGCAGCGGAACCAGTTGTACAGTAGGTGCGGCAGGGCCGGTGACTCCTGAAAGTCCCGGAAGTGGCGGTAGCAGTCGGAGAACCGGGCCTCTGCCTGTTCCGCGACGGTCTGTGCGGAAGCGCTCCTGTATACGTCCGCCAATTGCAGTGATGTATAAATCCTAGCCAAAGGTACCGGATCTGTCAACAGTGTTCAGCCGCCCTGAGCCCGGGAAAATTTCCCGCAGCGTGCAGCCTGTGGAATCTCCGGTCATAAACCGGGAGGCATTTTCTGCGGAGGGGGAGATTCAGGATCTCTCCAATGGGATTTTTCCATCATTCCCAAGCGGTCCAGCTTCTTGTAGAGGCCGGAGCGGCCCAGCCCCACTTTTCGGGCTGCTTCGCGGACATTTCCACCGCAAGCCCGGAGAACCCGGGCCAGATAGGCCCGCTGGAATCGCTCCGTGGCGGCCTGTAGCGAGTTGTCCCAGAACTGCTCGGTCAGGGCGGACTCGTGACGGGCTCCCGCGAAAATAGAGGCGGTACCGACACCCAGGATATCGCAGACGTGGAGCTCGGTAATCACGTCGTCGGCTACGATCACAAACATGCGCTCGATTACATTGCGCAGTTCCCTGACATTTCCCGGCCAGCTGTAGTCCTGAAGGGCGGAAAGCGCAGCCCAGGAAAACTGTTTATGGGCGGAATACTTCTTGTTAAGCCGGCATAAAAACTGGGTTGCCAGCACGGCGGTATCCTCCCGCCGGTCCCGCAAAGGCGGGACCGTGATGGGGATGACGTTCAATCGGTAGAAGAGATCCTCCCGGAAGGAGCCCTCATCGGCCATGGCCCGCAGATCCCGGTTGGTGGCGGCTACGATGCGTACATTCACCTTTTTGATGCTGGTGCCGCCCACACGCTTGATCTCTCCGGTCTCCAAAACCCGCAGGAGCTTGGACTGCAGGGGGAGATTCAACTCACCGATCTCATCCAGAAAAAGAGTCCCGCCATGGGCCATCTCAAACAGGCCCACCTTTCCCTCTCTGCTGGATCCGGTAAAGGCGCCCTTGTCATACCCGAAGAACTCCGACTCCATCAGCTCCCGTGGGATGGCCGCACAGTTGACCGGAAGGAAAATCTGCTGTGCCCGCTGGCTGTGGCTGTGGATAAAGCGGGCAAAGACCTCTTTGCCGGTACCCGACTCTCCGTGGAGCAGAATGGTGCTGTCCAGCTGGGCGGCCCGTTCCGCCATGCGCAGGCACTCCTGGGTGGCTGCGCTCTCTGCTACCAGCTCGCCACCATTTTCCGCGTCATGGAGCACGTGATCCAGGGCCTGACGGACCACCTGATTCTCCCGCTGGACGCTGTACATGAAGTGCTCTACCACGGCGCGATTCTGGCTGAAGCTTACTACATATTGAATTTCTCCGTCTTTACCAAAGAGCGGCTTGGAATAGACCGCTGTGCTGCCACCAGGCAGGTTCACCAGTCGAATGGATTCTCGCTTGGTCTCTAAGACGTCAATCGTGGCCGCCCGGTCGGTGATACCCCTGCTAACCAATTCATGGATGGACATCCGCAGGAGTTGTTCCCGTGGAACCTTCAACGCTTGCACTGCATGGTCATTGACATAGATGACCCTCCCTTTGCCGTCTGTAACAAAGATGTTGCCAAAGCAGTTATCCAGCGTAAGGTTGAGCAATTTGTTGGTTGTCTCCAGCTCCTCTATGCTCCTGGACATATCCATTCCCCCTGTCAAAATCATCATATACTATTTTGGAATGGCTGTCACGAAAAATCGATAGGAACCAGCAGCACTCCGCGGATGCGGAGTGCTGCTGATTCTTTGCATTCATTTTAGGTTTCTTGTCTGCGCTCCAGCGAGGGCACGAACTCCGCCTGGAGGCCGCCGGTGGCCAGTGTGCGCAGGGTCCAGAGGTTTTCCGCCAGACCCGTAGCCGCGATGACCATGCCCAGCTCCGCTGCAGACTCCACGTGCATCATGCGCAGCAGCAGCCCCGCCATGGGGTGGGTACGGGTGGTGCCGCCCACAATGCCCACCGCCATGGGCAGTTCGATCATCCCCTCCAGATCTCCGGAGGCAGTCCGCTCCCAGCAGGTGATCGGACGATACACACCGCTGCGGCTGGCATAGGCGTGGGCCCCGGCCTCCAGGGCCCGGATGTCGTTTCCGGTGGCACAGGCCACAGGGCTGGCGCCGTTCATGGTGCCCTTGTTGCTGGTGCAGGCCCGGAAGGGGTCATTCCAGGCGAAGGCGTGGGCCGCCAGAACCCCATCCACTACTGCGCTGCCGCCAAGGACTTCTCTGCTTACAGAGACACGAACCCGTGCCAGGCGGTGAACGGCCAAATTAGAGAGAATACGGAGGTACGCCTTACCCCCTGTAATTTGAGCCAGCAGCGGGGCCACCTTTTCCGCCATGGTATTTACCGCATTGGCGCCCATGGCATCTTTGGTATTCACCAGCAGCTGCGTGATGACCATACTCCCAACTTCTGTGTCCAGGGGCTTTGCCTCAACGTCGAATGCTCCGCCGCCCAGAGAGACCAGAACCGGGTCGGCCTGGTTGGCCAACTCCAGAATTTCCCGCTTGTGCTCCAGGATCTTAAGGCAAGCAACATGTGGGCTGGTGACCTGGGTAATCTGTATCTGGGAGATCATGATGGAGCCGGTATAGGTTGCATGGAACCCACCGCACTGGGCGGCCAGATCAGCCCCTTTCTCCGCGCAGCTTACCACCCAGGGCTCCTCGCACACCATGGGAACCAGATATTCCTTCCCATTGACCACCATACCGCGGACCACGCCGATGGGGAGGGCATAGGTGCCGATGACGTTGTCAATCATGCTGTCGGCGACCTCCAGGGGCAGGCCGCCCCCCTGCCGGAGAAGTTCCCGCTGTTCCGGAGAGAGACCGGCGGCCTGGGCCGTCCACTCCTGGCGCTCCTCTGCGCTCATGGAGGAGAAATCCTCAAATCGATCCATTGCAGCACTCCTGTCACGGTGTTTTCCGCCGGACGACGGATGCATCAGTACATAACGGTGGCCAGCGCAATACCGATGGCGGCCACAATCACGGTCAGGACAACAGTAGTGACAAAAATCTGCTTATAGGACTCCTTATGCGTCATACCCGCCAGGGTGAGCAGAACCACCACAGCGCCGTTGTGGGGCAGGGAGTCTAGGCCGATGGCGCTCAGGCAGCCGATGCGGTGGAGCACCTCGGCGGAGATGCCCATCTCCAGATACTGAGGTGCCAGGTTCTCCAGGGCAATGGCCAGGCCGCCGGTGCCGGAGCCCGCAGCGCCGGCCAGGATGGTGGTGGTGAGGCCGTAGGAGATCAGCGGCGGGGCGTCCAGACTGAGCAGAGCCGCACTGAGGGTGGCGTAGCCGGTGCTGGCGCTGACCACGGCACCGTAGCCCACAATACACCCGGTGGTGATAGCGGCACTCATGGCGCTCTGAACAGAGTCACCCAGCAGGCTGGGGACGTTCTTGACGTTCTTGAAAAACAGAAGCGCACAAGCCGCGCTGCCGGCCAGCATGGAGATGAGAACGTTGATCTGTAGCCCCACCAGAAGGACGATGATAACAAGAATGGGGATCAGGGCTACGATGGGATTGATGTTGGAGCCCGCCTCATCGGCCTTGGAAAGGGCCTCCAGGGTGGCCGTATCGGCGGTAAATCCGTCGCCCACAGCCCGGGCCCGGGCCGCCTCCCAGTACATGTACACACAGGTTGCAGCAATGCCGATGATGCCGCAGATGATACCGAGGGTGGCGCCGGCGGTAACGGTGGTGCCCAGGTAGGGGATTGGAGTCACATTGATGGTCTGGGGCGTGCCGGGCAGGGCCGCGGCGGCGAAGGTAAAGCAACCCGCGGCGATGGCCCCGGGAATCAGCCGACGGGGCAGATTGGCCCGTTTAAATACAGCCAGCGTCAGGGGGTACATGGTAAAGGCGATAACCAGGGCGGAGATGCCGCCATAGCACAGAACCATACCGGCGAAGAGTACGCCCAGAATGGCGAACTTTTCACCCAACAGATTGGCCAGCCCCCGGGCAATGGCAGCAGCGGCGCCGGTGCTCTCCATCATCTTGCCGAACAGGGCGCTGACGAAGAACAGCAAGAAAAAGTTCTTGACGTAGTTGGCCGTGCCGGTCATAAAGGTCTCGCTCATAGCGGTGACAACGTTCTGTCCGTCCAGAACCGCCAGGACAATGCTGGCGATAATGGAGGCAATAACGATATTGACCTTTTTGAACACCAGGAACATGACCAGCGCCAGAGTCAGAATCACAAAAATCACAGACAGCATTGCAGACTCCTCTCTTCCGTGAAAACGGATGGTATGCGCCGGTTTATTTGAGGTATTGCTTTTCTCCGTGGTATTTATCCATCTGATCGTAATATTTCTGCAGGGGCAGGAGCTTGAGCAGCTCGTCCTCGTCAAACTTGGCGTCCACCTTGGTCATGTCCCGGGTCTCAGCAAACTTTTTCAGGGTGTCCCGGACCGCGGTAAAGGCGGCGTAGATGGTGTTGGGCCAGTAGACGGACATGCAGGCTCCCGCCTCGGTCTCCTGATCGATGGAGTCCTCATATTTGATGGGGGTAGTGACCACGGGGCCATGAATGCGGTGCCGCCACTCTTTCATGCCACGGATGGAGCCAGGGAAGGTGATGAAGCAGGCGTCGGCGCCGGCGTCCAGATAGGCGTTGCAGCGGTCGATGGTCTCCTCCAGGTCATTTTTGAGCCAGAGGGCGTCGGTACGGGCGATGATCACAAAGTTCTTGTCCTTGCGGGCCTCGCACATGGCGTGGATGTGGTCCACCATGACCTCCTTGGACATGTCGATGGGGCCGGTGGACACGTGCTTGCCGATGATGCCGTCCTCCACCTGGATGCCGGAGGCTCCGGCCGCCTCAAACTCATGGACGGTGCGCCAGATATTACCGGAGTGGAACCACCCGTTGTCCACGTCGCAGATGAGGGGGAGGTCCACCTCTTTGGCGATCTCATAGGCCAGGGGGAGCAGATCCTTCAGCTGCACCAGTCCCACATCGGCCAGGAAGAACTGGGACGCGCCGGTGATAAAGCTGCCGGTGTATACCACAGGAAAGCCGGTTGCCTCGATGAGCTTGGCGCTGAGCAGGTCATAGGCACCCAGGACAGGCACACACTCAGGGGCGGCCATCAGTTCCCGCAGGCGTACTCTCTTCTCATACATATCCATATAAATGCTCTCCTTTCTGAATAGCGCGGCAGTTTCCTCAGATCATGGACATGCCGCCGTTGACATTGATGGTGGCACCGGTGATGAAATCGCTCTCATCACTTGCCAGGAAGAGGGCCGCACCGGCCACATCCTTCACGCTGCCCAAGCGATGCAGTGGGACGTTCAGAGAGGCGTCGGCAGAGCCCAGGGTCTCCGTCATGGCGGTCAGAATCGTGCCGGGTGCGATGCAATTGCAAGTAATGTTATACTCGCCCACCTGTTTGGCCACCGCCTTGGCCCAGCAGATGACGCCCGCCTTGGAGACAGGGTAGGTTGCCTCGGTGAACACGCCGCCCACCTGGCCGGCTACAGAGGCCATGTTGATGATCTTGCCGGATTTGTGGGCCTTCATCACCGGGATGACACACTGGGTCCCATAGATCGTCCCCATCAGATCAATGTCCAGTACTTTCCTCCACCGCTCTGGTGTGATGTCCTCCACCGGGCAGGCAGGCAGCGTGATGCCGGCGTTGTTCACCAGGATGTCCACGGTGCCGAACTCAGCCACGCAGGTATCCACCACCCGCTGGAGTGCCTCCTTTTGGGCCACGTCGCAGCCCACGGCCACGGTGCGCACGCCGGTCTCCTTCATAATCTCCTCCGCCAGGGCGGCTGCCTTGCCCTCGTCAAGATCTGCCAGAACCACATGGCAGCCATCCCGGGCAAAGGTACGGGAGATCTCCGCCCCAATTCCGTTGGCGGCTCCAGTTACAATGGCAACTTTGTCTTTCAGTCTCATAGACTACTCCTCCTTCAGATAAGGGCTGCAACATTTCGATAAAGGCTGCTGCATACATTCTGTTTTATTAGCAAATTCTGCGCCAAAATCCCTCTCCGAAATTATGGGCGCAGGAAAGCCTTGCCGCAGCAGTGCTTTCCCGCGTTCTGTCTTCAGACTCTGCACATTGGCGGTCCCCACAGTTCCGCTTGCAGTCTACAATCGGAGACATATCTGACCACTTCCGGAGACTCTGGTAATCTTGGAGACCGCCGCCAAGCGGCGCATAGGATCCAGATTTTCCGGGAAAAACGCGGCTCTGTCCCGTCCACCCGCTGGCAATGAGAGCCCGGAATCCTTAGCAAAATAAATGAACTGGTCCCGTAAAGGCAGGCAAACAGACAAAACACCCCCTGTACAGGAACATACTCCTGTACAGGGGGTGTTGGTATGTTTCTTGGAAATACATACATATCCAAGAATTGGGGGAGAAATGCTGGTCATGCAAGAGGCGTGTGCAGCGCGGCAAGAGATAGCAGATTATCTCGGATTGGATCACCCGGTAAAGCTGGCTGCAAAAATCACATCGTATGTCAGCACAGAGCAGAGCACCCAGTGTCCGCCATATTCCGATTTTCAAGGCATACTGTGTCTTTCCATGATCCGGAATCTCTGTAACAGTACTCAAGACAGTATGCACTGATCGGCGCAAACCGGCTGCCTTTGCTCAAACCAGCGAGATGATTGACCGCCATGCCAATTTTCACAACCATAGGCTCATCCAGCTAAAGACTGGAGAGGCGCCGCTCGCGCGGCGCCTCAGCCTGTCACGGCTCCTGCCGCAGCCACAGCTCCCGCAGACCCAGGTGGGTGAGCATGGGCTCCCACACCACCGGGATGCGCAGCAGAGGGCGCACATAGGCGCCGTTCCCCCCTGTGAGCACCACCGTAAGTGGGCCGAACTGCTCCTCCAGCCGGGCCGCAATCCCCTCCACGGCCCCGGCGGCGCCGTAGATGGCGCCGTATCTCATACAGCGCTCCGTATCGGTGCCCACAAGCCCCTCCGGCGGGGAGAGGGTGACCGGGGGAAGCTGGGCCGCCCTGGCGCTGAGGGCGTCCAGGGAGAGGGACAGGCCGGCGAGGATCATGCCGCCCCGGAACACCCCCTCCCTGTCCACCACCGACAGGGTGGTGGCGGTGCCCATGTCAAACACGGCCAGGGGCGGGGCATACCGGGCCAGGGCGGCCACACAGTCCACCACCCGGTCCATGCCCAGGGCCGCCCCGTCATAGTCCCCCAGGGGCAGGCCGGTGGGGGTATCCCTGCCCACCGTCAGCACGCGCCCGCCCGTGACGCAGGCGAGGGCATCGGCCACCGGGCCGGTGAGGGCCGGCACCACCGAGGACAGCGCCGCCCCGCGGAAGGGGCCCTCCCCGGCCAGCAGGGTCCTCAGGGCGGCGGCCCAGTCCCAGGGCCCCTCCTCCCGGCCGGCGGGCAGGCGGCGCAGGAAGGCCGGCCGCTCCCCCGAAAAGCCGGCCACGGCCACGGTGGTGTTGCCGATATCCACTGTCAGCAGCATGTCAGACCGGCTGCCCGGCGGCGGGGAGCACCCGCCGCTCCAGCTTGAGGGCCTTGACCAGGGGCACGCACACGGCGGGGGTGACCACGGCGGCCACGGCGGCCTCCGGGATGCCGTTGGCGGCCACGATGCCCATGGCAAAGCCGGTGACGGCCTCCGCCGGGATGCCCTGGGCCGCGGCGTAGGCCTCGGTAAAGAGGACGCAGATGGAGCCCATCACCAGGGCGGTGTTGGTGAAGGCCCCCACCACGCCGGCCAGGGCCATGGTGCCGGCCTGCACCCCGGCGCCGCGCCTGCCGGGCAGGCGGCGGAACAGGGCGTACACCAGCCAGGGCGTCACCCCCACCAGGATGCGCGGCACAAAGCAGATGAACAGGGCCCAGGGGCTGCCCCGATCCAGGCCGGGGGCCGGAATGAGAGGGGTAAAGACGAAGGAGGACAGGCCGGGCACCAGGGTGTTCTTCAGCAGGCTGGCCAGCCCGAACATGCCGCCGAGAAACGCCCCCTTCTTCGGCCCCAGTAGGATGGAGCCGATGATCACCGGCACGTGGAGCACCGTGGCCTTGATGACCGGCAGATCAATGAGGCCCAGCGGGGTGAAGGTGAGTAGGAAAATGATGGCGGTGAACATGGCCAGGATGGCCAGGCTCTGCACCTGCCGGGTGCGCTGCGCGCGGGTCTGCGTGTGTTTCATATGCAATTTCCTCCTGCTGCCGTTCCCGTCCTGCGGGATACAGCGCAAAATTTATGCGGCCGCCGCGGGCAGGGGCGGGATCTTCCGTCTCACATCTGAGTACAGAGATCCTCTGTCCGAAGCAGCCAAAGCCATTATAGGCAATCCGCCCACAAAATGCAACGGCATTGTGGAAAGGTGCCGGAATTTCTGCTATAATACTGGACAAACCCAGACGCCGGGGCGTCCGCCCCGGGCAAAGGAGTGCTTTTTTATGCTGAAGGGGAAAACCGTGCTGCTGGCTGTCACCGGCGGCATCGCCTGCTATAAATCCGCCGGCCTGGCCTCCGCCCTGGTGAAGCGGGGCGCCAATGTCCATGTGCTGATGACCCGGAACGCCACCGAGTTCATCGGCCCCCATACCTTTGAGTCCCTGACCGGCAACCGCGTGAGCGTGGACACCTTCGACCGGAACTATCCGTTCCAGGTGGAGCACATCGCCCTGGCCGACCAAGCGGACGCGGTGCTGGTGGCCCCCGCCACGGCCAACGTGCTGGCCAAGCTGGCCCACGGGCTGGCGGACGATATGCTCACCACCACCATCCTGGCCTGCGACTGCCCCAAGCTGGCGGCCCCCGCCATGAACACCCGCATGTATGAGAACCCGGTGACCCAGGACAACCTGGCCCTCCTGCGGCGGTACGGCTGGCAGCTGATTGAGCCGGCCAGCGGTCGGCTGGCCTGCGGCGCGGTGGGCAAGGGCAAGATGCCGGAGCCGGAGGAGCTTCTGGAGTACGTGGAGCACGCCATAGGCCACGGGCGGGACATGGAGGGCCTGCGGGTTCTGGTCACCGCCGGCCCCACCCAGGAGGCGCTGGATCCGGTGCGCTATCTCACCAACCACTCCACCGGGCGCATGGGCTACGCCATCGCCCGGGCCGCCGCCGCCCGCGGGGCGGAGATCACGCTGGTGTCCGGCCCCACCGGCCTGAGAAAGCCCGTCTGCGTGGACACGGTGGATGTGGTGTCCGCCCAGGACATGTTTGAGGCGGTCACCGCCCGGGCCGCCGGGCAGGACATCATCATCAAGGCCGCCGCCGTGGCCGACTACCGGCCTGCGGTCTGCTCGGAGGACAAGCTCAAAAAGGGCGGGGACGACGCGGCGCCCTCCCTGCCTCTGGCCCGCACCAGGGACATTCTGGCCTGGCTGGGGGAGCACAGGGCGCCGGGGCAGTTCCTGTGCGGGTTTTCCATGGAGACGCGGGATCTGGTGGAAAACTCCCGGAAGAAGCTGGAGAAAAAGCACCTGGATCTGATCGCCGCCAACAACCTGCGGGATCCCGGGGCGGGCTTCGGCACCTCCACCAACCTGCTTACCCTCATCGCCCGGGATGAGACCGTGGAGCTGCCCCTCCTGGACAAGGAGGAGGCCGCCCACGCCCTGCTGGATCACATCCTCGCCCGGCGGCAGCGGGCATCCGTCCGGGACACTCCGGGCACCTGAGCCTGCATGCCCGGAGCAGCGGTTCCTGTCGATACGTACAAAACAGCTGAATGTCGTCTGCATAATGCCGCGCCCCATCCCGCAGGGCCGGGAAACGCTGTCTTTCTGTTTCCGCCGTACTGCCGTACTTTTGTACAGCAAAACACCCCCGAGCTGGTCCAGGACCGGCTCGGGGGCATTCCTTTTTTAGTCGGTGACGAAGGGCAGCAGCGCGATCTGACGGGCGCGCTTGATGGCCTCGGTCAGCTGACGCTGATGCATGGCGCAGGTGCCGGTGGTGCGGCGGGGCAGGATCTTGCTCCGCTCAGACAGGAACCGGCGCAGCTTGGCCGCGTCCTTGTAATCGATGTGCTCCACCTTGTCCACACAGAAGGTGCAGACCTTGCGGCGCTTGCGGCCGCGGGGGCGCTCTCTATCCATAGCCATAACAGGAAACCTCCTTTACCACGGGCCTGTAGCCCGTCTTGTTTTTGATGGCCCGCGCCGGGCGCGGGTTGTGTTCGTGATCAGAAGGGCAGCTCGCCGTCGTCGTCATCGGACAGCTCGGCGAACTGGTCGCCGCCGCCCATGGGGGCCGCGTAGCCGCCGGCCGCCGGAGCCGGGGGCGGCGCATAACCGCCGGCCGGGGCGCCGAATCCGCCGGACGGAGCGGCGTAGCCGCCCGCCTCCGCGTCCCGCTTGGAGTCGCCGAAGTACACGTTGTCGGCCACCACCTCGGCGGCGCGGCGCTTGTTGCCGTCCCGGTCAGTCCAGTCACGCAGCTGGAGCCGGCCCTCCACCACGGCCATGCGGCCCTTGGTGAAGTAGCGGGAGACAAACTCGGCGGTCTGCCGCCAGGCCACGATATCGATGAAATCGGTGGCCTTCTCGCCGGTGTTTCTGTCCTTGAAGTCCCGGTCCACCGCCAAAGAGAAGGACGCCACGGGGGTGCCCGTCTGGGTATGGCGCAGCTCGGGGTCGCGGGTCAGCCGGCCCATGAGAATAATCCGGTTCAGCATCTCTGCCTGCCCCCTCTTACTCGTCGTCCTTGCAGACGATCAGGGAGCGCATGACGCCGTCGGTAATGCGCAGGATACGATCCAGCTCGCGGGGGAACTCGGGCTTGGCGCTGAAGGTCATCAGCACGTAGTAGCCCTCGGTCAGGTCGTTGATGGGATAGGCCAGGTGGCGCTTGCCCCACTCGTCAACCTCCGCCAGGGTGCCGTTCTGCTCCACCAGGGTCTTGAACTTGGCCACCATGGCCGCGGTAGCCTCCTCATCCAGGTTGGGGTTGAGGATGTAGACCACCTCGTAGTTTCCGCTCAGTTTTGCCATTTGTTTGCACCTCCTTATGGACATATGGCCCCCGCCCTCTGCGGGGGCAAGGATGTGCCTGTTCTTTGAAACAAGCTATATTATTATATAGGATTCCCACCGGAAGTCAAGGGATTTTTCCCATTTTCCGCGAAAAAATCTCCTCTGATCAGCTCCCGAAGGTGTTGACCGCCATGTGGAGCAGCAGGGACGGGCAGATCCGCCCGCTTTTATACCTGGCCGCGCCGAAGAGCAGGCCGAAGGCCGTGCCGGCCAGCACCTTCCACACCGCCGCCTCCAGGGGCGCCGCCGGACGGCCCAGCAGGGCGGTGCGCCACAGGATGGAGGGCACATACCCCAGGTGCCACAGGCCGAACAGGGCGGCCGAGCCCAGATACGCCGCCTTTTCCCCGTATCTCTCCAGAGCACGCCACACCCAGCCCCGGAACAGCAGCTCCTCAAACAGCGGCGTCAGCAGCGCCCCGCAGGCCAGGCTCAGCAGGCCGGGGCCGCCCTCCGGCAGCCGGAGCCCCTGGAGCAGGGCCAGCCCGGCGGTGATTCCCAGCAGCCGTTTTGCCACGGCATCCACCTCCTCCGGTCTGATGGCCCCATTGTACCATCCCGCCCCGGGGAAGTTTTTGCTTTTTTCTGAATTCTGCACAGCAAACAGGGGCCCGCGCTGTGCGCGCGGGCCCCTGCATTTCCACACAATTTACCTGAGCTCCCCGGCCTTCTCTTTCAGAAAGTGCTTCAGCCACGCCCCGGTGGCCGGATGATCCAGGGCGAAGTCGATGGTGGCCTCCAGGAAGCCGCACAGGTTGCCGGTGTCGTAGCGGCGGCCCTCAAAGTCCACGGCCACCATGCGGTGGCTCTGACACAGCTCCCGCAGGCCGTCGGTGAGCTGGATTTCCCCGCCGTAGCCGGGGTGCACATTCTCCAGAATGTCGAAGATCTCCGGGGTGAGCACATACCGGCCCAGAATGGCGTAGTTGGAGAACCGCTGCTCCGGAGTGGGCTTCTCATTCATGTCGGAGACCTCAAAAATCCGCTCCTCCAGGGGGGAGACCTTCACGGAGGAGTAGCGGGAGATGGCCTCGGTGGCCACCTGCTGCACCCCCACGGCGGAGGCGCCGTATTTCTCCGCGGCCTCCACCAGCTGGAGGGTCACAGGCTTTTTCGCCCGCATGATGTCGTCGCCCAGCAGCACGGCAAAGGGCTCGTCCCCCACGAAGCGGCGGGCCCGGCCGATGGCGTGGCCCAGACCCTTCGTCTCCTTCTGGCGCACATAGAAGATGTTGGCCAGGTCGGCGGCCCGGCGCACCTCCACCAGCTCCGACTCCTTCCCCGCCTGGAGCAGGCGGGTCTCCAGCTCCGGGTAGTAGTCAAAATAGTCGTCCATGGCCGACTTGGCCCGGTTGGTGACGATCAGGATGTCCTCGATGCCGGCGGCCACCGCCTCCTCGATGATATACTGGATCACCGGCTTGTCCACCATGGGGAGCATCTCCTTGGGGACGGTCTTGGTGGCGGGGAGCATCCGGGTGCCCAGCCCGGCGGCGGGGATGACAGCCTTGCGTACTTTCATAAAGAGATCTCCTTTATCGTATTAGAGCCGCGCCAGCCGCTTCTGGGGGATGAGGGCGCGGAGAGGAGTGACCTGGGGCAACGCAGAAATGAGGATAGATCCCAGAACATAACAGGCTATCAGCTCCCCCAGGCCCACGGTAAATGCGTTGAACGCATAGGCAGCGGGAAAGGCACTGGTAAAACCGGTCTCAAACCAAGCCACTTCTGCCCCCACAATAACAGCGTTGCATAGCACCGGGGGGAGAGGGGCCAACCAGCGATTGGGCATCCGCTGAGTCAGCAGGCAAGCCAACAGCGTTGCCAGTGTACCGCACAGAATATCCAGCGGATAGGGAGAAAACAGGTTGGCGATAAAGCACCCCACCACCAGACCCGGTGTTGCCCCAGGGAAAAAGAATGGGAGGACGGTGAGCGCCTCCGCCAGTCGGCACTGGATGGTGCCAAACTGTGGGATGGGAAGGGTGACCGTCAGTACAGCGTATACTGCGGCGATGACAGCGGCCATTGCGAGCTTTTGAACCTTGGAATTGCGCATGGGTTGAGTTACCTCCATTTTGGTATTTAGAGAACGGCGGGCGGCCTTCCGGGCCGAAACCGCCGAACGAACACGGCACAGCCGTGCTTGGACCGGGTGTGGAAACCAGTCGGAGGTATTGTACCATGTTTTGAGGGGGAAGTAAAGGCCGCCTACCCCAAAAGCAGGGCGGCGGCGGTCAGGAGCAGAAGGAAGGCCGCGTTCCACAGGGTGAAGCTGCGGAGAAAGCGTCCCTTGCGGTCGGGATACTGGGCGGCGTAGAACTTGAAGGTGATCAGGCTGGCCAGGGAGGCCACCAGGGTGCCCAGCCCGCCCAGGTTGACGGCGGTGAGCAGGGCGGCGAAATTCTGCGTAAAGCCGGAGAGCAGAATGGCCGCCGGCACGTTGCTGATCACCTGGCTGGCCAGGACGCCGGCCAGCAGCTCGTGCCCGCCCACCAGGGAGAGCAGCAGATCGTTGAGGGCCGGGATGCGCTTGAGGTTGCCGATGAAGATGAAGAAGCACAGGAAGGTGAGCAGGAGGAAGTAGTCCACCGACCGGAACAGCCTCCGGTTCACCGCCAGCACCACTGCCGCCACGCACAGGAGCACGGGGACGAAGCCCACCACCCGGAACACCACCAGCAGGCACAGCGCCAGCAGGAGCAGATAGGGCGCCAGGGCGGACAGGGGGGCGGCCTCTCCCTCCTCCTCCGGCCGCTCCTCCCCCAAAGGCTCGTCCCGCTGGAGCAGCAGGACGGCCAGCAGCAGCACCAGGGACAGCCCGGCATAAGGGAGCACCGCCCGGGCGAACTGGGCCATGGTCAGCCCGGCGGCGGAGTAGAGATAGAGGTTCTGGGGGTTGCCGATGGGGGTGGCCATGCTCCCCAGGTTGGCGGCAATGGTCTCCAGCACCACCAGGGTGAGCACACGCCCCTCCCGCCGGATCATACGGAACACCAGCAGGGTGAAGGGCACGAAGGTGATGAGGGTCACGTCGTTGGTGATCACCATGCTGCAGAAGAAGCACAGCAGCACCAGGGCTATGCTCAGCTCCCGCAGGCTGCCCGCCCGCCGCAGCAGGGCGCGGCCCAGCCGTTCAAATACCCCCAGGGAGCGGAAGCCGGCCACGATGAGCATCAGGCAGAACAGCAGGGCCAGCGTCCGGTAATCCGGGTAGGACAGATAGGCCGCGTCCGGCCGCACCGCCAGGGCGGACAGGACGGCCAGCACCAGGGAGACGCAGAACACCGTCTCCCGCTGAAACAGCGTTTTGACTTGATTCAGGAGGGTCATCGCGGGGCACTCCTCTCCGTGGAATTTCCTCCGCCCGGCATACCGGGCAAACGAGCACCATTATAGCCCCCGCTGCCGGGAAAAACAAGGACGCCGGAGGGAGAAATTTCCCCCTCCGGCGTCCGGAATTTACAGCTCTTTGCCTATTGGGCCCGGCGGATGGCCTCCTCCGCCCGGCGGAAGTCGCCGGCGGTGCGGATCATCACCTGCTCCCGGCCGGAAAGGCCGGTCAGATCGGCGCAGCAGGCCGTGCAGCCGCCCACCACCAGGAGTACGCCGTACTCCTGGCCCGGCTCCGCGGCCCGGAAGCCCGCCGAGGGGCACGCCCGCGCCAGCGCCTCCACCCCGGCTACCCGGTCAAACCTGGGGTTGCAGCCGCCGCAGTAGCGCACGCCCACCGTCACCTCAGCCATGGCCGTTCTCCCGGCTGTGGTTCAGAATGGCCCGGGCCTGATCCAGCAGATCCCGGCTCACCTCCTGGATGAGCACCACCTGCTTCACCTCGGGCACGGCGGCACAGACCTCCTCCTGAATGAGCTGCTCGGTGGTAATGGCGGCGGAGGGGCAGCCGGAGCACTGGCCCAGCAGCCGCACCCGCAGCACCCCGTCCTCCAGGCTCGCCACCTCCACCTCGCCGCCGTGGCCGTGGAGGTAGGGCCGCACCCGGCCGGCCAGCACCTGCTCAATCCGTTCTCTCAGCTTCCCGTCCATCTCAGGGCACCAGCTCCACGGTGTAGCCCAGCTCCCGCAGGCCGGAGACGATGCCGCCGGGATCCACCATGTGGCCCGCGCCCACGGCCAGGAAGAAGGTGTTCTCCCCCTCGGTCTCCAGGTACTCCGCCGCCGCCGCGATCATGCCCGGATCCCGCTCGGTGAACAGCTTGGCGTTGAGCTCGTCGTCGCTGTTGAGGATGGCCTGCTTGTCGTAGACCGCCAGGAAGGCCTCGGGATCCCGGTTCTTCCAGGCGTCGAACATGGCGGCGATCTGCGCCTCCTGGGCCTGGGCCAGCGCCTGGGCCTCCTCGCTGACCGTCTCCCCGCTGAGGGCGGTCTCATACATGGCCAGGCTGCTGTCCAGATAGGCCTCCTGATACTCGGCGGACAGTCCGTCGAAGATGCCGCCCTGGAAGGCGTAGGTCTCTACGGCGTCGATGGTCTTGCCGGCGTTCACCGCGTAGGCGTTGATGTAGGAGTCCACGGCCATGGCGTTGGCGCTGGTGGTATCGTCCTGGAGGCTCAGCACCCCGAAGGTGGAGGCCAGGGCCCAGGGCTTGTAGCTGTCAAAGTCATTGGGCCCCATGCCCAGGGCCACCGCCGCCGCCTGCACCCGCGCGTACAGCTCGGGACTGATGTGGTCGGCCAGGGTGGTGCCGTCGGAATAGGTCTGGAGGGAGGCCAGCAGGGTCATGCCCTCCTGGTCGTTGAGATCCAGCTCAAAGCTCACCACCTGTGCCGCATTCAGGGCGTCCCGCACAGACTTGTGCAGGGGGTAGGCGTTGCTGCGATCCATGTGGATGGTGCCCAGCAGGTAGAGGGTGTTGTCCCCGTTGACAGCCTTCCAGAGCAGACCCCTGGAGCCGGCGTCGTTGGCGTCGTAGACCGCCAGGATCAGCCGCTTGGCCATGGTCATGGCCTCCTGATAGGTACAGGGGCGCTCCTCATTCAGCTCGCCGCTCCGGTCGCCCTGCACCACGCCCAGGCCGGTGAGGAAGGCCTCCGGGCCATCCTCCACGCCGTCGATGTCGTAGGCCGCCGCCTCCTGATACAGGGCGTTCATCACGCCGCCCCGGGTGGTGTCCACCACCAGCCCGGCGGTATCCGCCTCCCGCTGGGGCAGCTCCAGCACCGCCAGCTTGTCGGCCACGATGCCCGTCATGGTTTCCAGCTGCTCGGCCGTGACCGTGCTCTGGATGTAAGTGGTATAGCTGTCATCCACCAGGCCCAGGGCATAGCTGTCGGCCAGCTCCGCCACCGCCCAGGCGTCGGGCAGCTGGGGCGCGGGTTCCTCCGCCGCCAGGGCGGGCACGGCCAGCAGAGCCGCGGACAGCGCAAAGGCCGCCGCGCGGCGCATCCAGTTGAATTTCATACGCTGCTTCTCTCCTTACTTTTGTAAAGTTTGCTTTGCATCCATAATGTAGCATAGGCCGGCCGTCCCGTCAACTTAAATTTTCCTTAAGGGCCTCCCGGCTTTGCTTCCGTTTTAGAGACAGGTATACCAGTTATAAACTAGTATTGACTAAGTTTTAGCATGTAATAATCTGCCTGCCAAGATGATACCCTTAATTTGGGTGAGACAGATGAAGAGCAAAAACGACCTGGCCCGGTTCCGGGACTACTATATCGCCATCGGCATCCGCATCTCCTACTTCCGCAGGCTGCGGGGCCTGAGCCAGGAGCAACTGGCGGAGCGGGCGGGGATCAGCCCCGGGTTCCTCTCCCAGGTGGAGGCCCCGGATATGGCGGTGGGCATCTCCCTCAATACACTGTTCCTGATCGCCGAGGCACTGGATATCCCGCCCTACAAGCTGCTGCAGATAGAGGAATAGGGCCATTGGGAAAAAGGGCGCACTGCATGACTCTGCAGTGCGCCTTTTTTACAGGCTGAGACCTGCGGCAATTTGCGTGGCGGTACTTCTCTTTTCGCTCATCTCTGTTCAATGTGGCTCTTGACCCGCTGGATGATCATCTCCAGGGCCACGGCGTTCTTGCCCCCCTCGGGGACAATCAGGTCGGCGTAGCGCTTGGAGGGCTCCACAAACTGCTCATGCATGGGCTTGACGGTGGTGAGGTACTGCTGCACCACCGAGTCCAGAGAGCGGCCCCGCTTCTTCACATCCCGCACGATGCGCCGCAGAATGCGCACGTCCGCGTCGGTGTCCACGAAGATCTTGATGTCCATCAGTGACCGCAGGACGGGATCCACGAAAATCAGGATTCCCTCCACCAGCACCACCTTGGCCGGGCGGACTTCCACCGTCTCGGCGGCCCGGTTGTGGACGGTGTAGTCGTAGGTGGGGCTGTGCACCGTCTCCCCCCGCTGGAGGGCCCGCAGATCCTCCACCAGCCGCTCCGTATCAAAGGCATCCGGGTGGTCGTAGTTGAGCTTGCACCGCTCCTCATAGGGCATCTCGTCGTGCTGCCGGTAATAGTTGTCGTGGTAGAGAATGGACACGTCCTCCCCGAAGCGCTCCTTCAGGCGCAGGGTCAGGGTGGTCTTGCCCGAGCCGGTGCCCCCGGCGATGCCGATAACCATGGTGTTCAATGTTTCCGCCCCCAGTTTCCCCAATTTTCTACAGTAATATCTGCTGAATAAACCGCGAAGCGGTTTATTCGCGCGGCACTGCCGCGCAATGCTTTCCACAATCGCCGATTTCGGCAATTGCGGGAAGCATTCAGCCATTGCTGCAATGCGTCCTCCTGCGGCGGCATGGATATGCCGCCGCAGGGAGTGTAAGGGTTTTGGGCTGTTTCAGCCCAAAACCTTTGCACCTGAACAAAGCCAATGGGCCTTGAACGCCTTGGCTTTCAAGGCTTGCGGCTTTGTTCCGTACGCATTACAGTATAGCACGCGGCGGCGGGAGGCACAACCCTCCCGCCGCCGCATTTGCTACGGTCTGACCACAATTTTTTTGTCCCCCGGCGGGCACACCCGGCCCACGGCTGCGGCGGTGACGCCGGCATCCGCCAGGCGGCGGAGCAGCTCGCCGGCCCTTTCCTCCGGGATGCTGAGCAGCAGGCCGCCGGAGGTCTGGGGGTCGTAGAGGCAGTCCAGCACCGCCTGGGGCACGGCGCTGTCCGCCACCGCCTCCGGCCCGGCAAAGTCCCGGTTGCGATAGGCCCCGGCGGGGATGATGCCGTCCCGTGCCAGCTCCAGGGCCTGGGGCAGAAAGGGCACTTTCCCGGCCCACACCTCCGCGGTGCGGCCCGAGCCCTCCGCCAGCTCCTTCAGGTGGCCCAGCAGGCCGAAGCCGGTGATGTCGGTGCAGGCATGGGGGCACAGGGGTGCGGCGGCCTGCGCGGCGGCCTTGTTGAGGGCCGCCATCTGCTCCACCAAGGCCCGATAGGCCTGTTCATCCAGCAGCTCCGCCTTGGCGGCGGTGGTGAGGATGCCGGTGCCCAGGGGCTTGGTGAGCACCAGGATATCCCCCTCCCGGGCGCCGGTGTTGGTGAGCACCCGGTTCGGGTGAACCAGTCCGGTGACGCACAGGCCGTACTTGGGCTCCGCGTCCTCAATGCTGTGGCCGCCGGCGATCACCGCGCCGGCCTCCGCCGCCTTGGCCGCGCCCCCCTCCAGAATGGCGCCCACCGCCTCCCGGGGCAGGCAGCCGGGGACGGCCAGCAGGTTCATGGCCAGCCTGGGCTCGCCCCCCATGGCGTACACGTCAGACAGTGCGTTGGCCGCGGCGATGCGGCCGAAGTCATAGGGATCGTCCACCACCGGTGGGAAGAAGTCCACGGTCTGCACCAGGGCCAGCTCATCGCTGAGGCGGTAGACGGCGGCGTCGTCGCTCTCGTCAAAGCCTACCAGCAGGTTGGGATCAGAGATCCGGGGCAGCCCGGACAACACGGATTTCAGGGCACCCGGCCCCAGCTTGGCCCCTCACCCGCCCGCCGTGGTCATGGCGGTCAGGCGCAGCTTCTCATACGGCATATCGTCACCCCCTCTCGCGGATTCGTCTCCAGTGTACCCCATTTCGCCCCAAAAGGCAACGGGGAAAGCGCACCCCCGTTTCCGCCGGCGCATAGGCTGGAGCGGAAAAATTCAACTTCTGGAGGGGTCACGCATGCAAACAGAACCGAAGGTGTGTTTTTACCTGGGGGCCAACTCCCCCGGCGGCTTCTATTCCCTGTACGACGAGCTGCTCCGCCCCGAGGAGGCCCGGAGCATCTACATTCTGAAGGGCGGCCCGGGCTGCGGCAAGTCCTCCCTCATGCGCCGGGTGGGAGCGGCCATGGAGGAGCACGGCCTGGACGTGGAGTACATCGTCTGCTCCGGCGACCCGGACTCCCTGGACGCGGTGGTGATCCCCGCCCTGAAAACCGCCCTGGTGGACGGCACCGCGCCCCATGTGGTGGAGCCCAAATACCCCGGCCTGGTGGAGGAGTATGTGAACCTGGGGGCGTGCTACGACCGGGAGGGCCTGCAGGGGGTGCGGGACGGGCTGATGGGCTGCATGAAGGGCTACAAGGGCTGCTATCAGCGGGCCTACCGCTGCCTGACGGCGGCGGCCCAGATCGGGGAGGATGTGCGCGCCCTGCTGCTCACCCCGGCGGTGGAGGCCAAGATGGCCAAGCGGGCCCGGGGCATCCTGTCCCGGGAGATCAAGAAGGGGGACGGGGAGGCCGGCCGGGCGGTGCGCCGCTTCCTGGGGGCGGTGACCTGGAAGGGCGCCCTGTGCAATTTTGAGACGGTGGAGGCCCTGTGCAGGCGGGTCTACGAGCTGTCCGACCCCTACGGCATGGCCCATCCCATGCTGAGCCAGCTGGCCGCCGGGGCCCTGGCGGCGGGGCATGACGCGATCCTCTGCCCCTCCCCCCTGTATCCCGACCGGCTGGAGCATCTGCTGCTGCCCGGCCTCTCCCTGGCCTTTGTCACCGGCACCCCCGCCCTGCCCTGGCCCAAGCGCCCCTACCGCCGCATCCGGGTGGACGCCATGGCGGACGCGGAGCTGCTCCACCGCAGCCGGGCCCGGCTCAAGTTCTCCCGCAAGGTGTCCGCCGCCCTGGTGGACGAGGCGGTGGACTCCCTGGCCCAGGCCAAGGCCATGCACGATGAGCTGGAGAAGCTCTACAACCCCCACGTGGACTTCGGCCGGGTCTATGAGAAGGCGGAGGAGATTATTTCCTCCCTGACCGCCCAGATGTAACAGCGGGCCGCCGCGAAACCGCGGCGGCCCCTTTTTGATCCGGCTATGCCTTCCCCCACAGCTGGCGGGACACCTGCCGCAGCTCCGCCTCAAAGGCGCTGTCCTTTCGCCAGAGGAAGGTGAACTCGTGGGAGACACGGCAGTCGGTGAGGGCCACCGGGTACAGCGTCCCCGCCGCCAGCTCCGCCTCCACCGCCCGGCGGTAGAGGAAGGTGATGCCGCAGCCCGCCTTCACCAGCTCCTTGATCACGTAGAGATCACTGATCTCCACCACCCGGCCGAAGTCCTCCACCCGGTGGTTGCGCTCCTCCAGCACCCGCTCCAGCACGTCCCGGGAGCCGGAGCCGGGGCTGCGCAGCAGCAGGGTCTCCCCGAACAGGGCGTCCAGAGGCCGGGCCGGGGCGCCGGCCAGGGGGCTGTCCGCCCCGCAGACGCACAGGAACTCCTCCAGCGACCAGACGATGTAGTCGTACTCGCTCTTGCGGAAGTAGCCCTCCACCACCGCGAAGTCCAGCTCCCCGGCGTTGAGCTTTTGCAGCAGATTGCGGGTGTTATCCACCGTCATGTGGAGCTCCACGTCCGGGTTGGCCTTCAGATAGGCCGCCAGCCGGGGCGGCAGCAGATACTCCCCCACCGTCAGGGTGGCCCCGAAGCGGAGGGCCCGCCTTCCCTGGCGGAGATCCGCCAGCTCCCGCTTCAGCTTCTCCTCGTCATGGCGCATGGTGAGGGCCGCCCGGCGGAGCAGCTCCCCCTCCGGCGTCAGGGTGAGGCGCTTGCTGCGGTAGTCCAGCAGCCTGACGCCATAGTAGGTCTGGAGGTGCTGGATGTGCTGGGTCACCGCCGGCTGGGTGATGTTCAGCTCCTCCGCCGCCCGGGTATAGCTGCCCAGGCGGCATACCGCCAGAAAGGTCTCCATCCGAAAGTCCTGCATGCCCTCTCCCCCTTTTCCCCCAGTATACTCCATCCGGTCCCCGGGGAAAAGGGGGAGTTTTGCACCGGCCGGCGGAAATGCCGCGTGCCAAATTTGCAGGATTATTTTCCAATGATGCATTTTGGGATTGGTTTCATGCCGTGGGATGTTCTGTGGGGCCCCGCCGAAGCCCAGCGGAGGGAATGAGCTTTCGCGCTTACGCGGAAGCGAGCGATCCGCAGCTTGGGCCGACGATGTAGGGGCGACCTGTGGTCGCCCGCTTGCCCGCGTATCCACCAACCCGTGGGGCGCGACGACCTCGGCGCGCCATCCGCCTGCCGGGATGCCCCCGGGGGCGCGCCTGCGCGGCGGGCGCACCGCTTTTGCTGTCAAAAGCGGTGGGAAAACCACCAGGGCCTGCGGGCCGCCGTCGGTGCCATGCCTCTGAAAAAGCATGGTGATTCCGGCGGCTTGGAGATGCTGCGGCCGACAGGATATCTGAGGGCAGATCCCGGGCGGTCGTTTGAATACAATTTTGCACCTCACCTCAGTTTATTTTGCAAAAACAGCAGGCACGCAAGGTCTGAACCGCCCGGGGTGTCCTGCCCCGGGCGGACTTTTTTCTCCCCATTGACAGAATCCCTGCACGGCTCTTATAATGGCGGTGTCAAAACAACCAGAAACAGCATGGAAGGGAGGCCATGTTTTGAAACATCTGTTAGCGCCGCTGGTGGGGGATGCCTCGCCGGTGACGGTGATCGGCCTGTGCAAGAACGCCGGCAAGACCACCGCCATGCGCCGCCTGATGGCGGAGCTGGGGGAGGAGTGCCTGGGCCTGACCTCGGTGGGCCGGGACGGCGAGGGCACCGACCTGGTGACGGGCACGGAGAAGCCCGACCTGTATGTCAAGCGGGGAGATCTGTTCGCCACGGCCAAGGGGATGCTCTCCCTGTGCGACGCCACCCTGGAGGTGGTGGATCTCACCGACGTGATGACTCCCCTGGGCCCGGTGGCGGTATTCCGCACCCTGTCCGACGGGTATGTCCAGCTGGCGGGGCCCTCGGCGGCCGGGCAGCTGCCCCCCCTGACGAAGCGGTTCCAGGAGCTGGGCGCCCAGCGGGTACTCATTGACGGGGCCGCCGGGCGCAAGTCCCTGGCCGGCGCCGGGGTGGAGGGAGTGGCCCTGCTGTGCACCGGCGCGTCCCTGGATCGGGACATGGAGCTGGTGGTGGCGGAGACCGTCCACACCTGCTGGCTCTTCGCCCGGAAGCGGCCGGAAAATCCGGCCCTGTGCGCCGCCCTGGACAGGCAGAATGCCCGCTTCGCCCTCTTTACCCCAGAGGGGGAGCCGGTGGAGCTGCCCCTGGACGAGACCGGCGGGCCCAAGTGGGCCAAGCTGCCCCGGAAGCCCCTGGTGGTGTGGGCCGGCGGCGGCATCATGGATCCCCTGCTGAAAACCCTGGCCCGGCGGGGAGCCCCCACCACCCTGGTGGCGGCGGACGCCACCCATGTGCTGGCCGGCCGCTCCGCCCTGGAGCAGTTCCTGCGCTGCGGCGGGGAGATGCGGGTGCGCAAGGAGCTGACCATCGCCGCCGTGGCGGCCAACCCCTGGTCGGCCTACGGCTGGCACTTTGAGCCGGACAAGTTTATCGCCGCCCTCCGGGAGGTCATCGACCTGCCGGTGGTCAACGTGAAGGAGGACTGAACCATGGAACTGACCCATGAACTGCGGGAGAACGCGGGCTTTCAGTGGGTGCTGGAGCGCCTGAGCCCCATGTCTCCCTTCGGCAAGCAGGCCGCCCGCAATCCCCGCTGGTACGGCCCCGGCGACGAGGCCGCCCTGGAGGAGGAGCTGGACAACGTGGCCCTGGCCATGGAGCTGTGGGCCGCCGGCGGCACCAGGCCCCAGCCGGTGGACAGCTGCGGCTGCGAGGCCCCCCGGGTGAACCCCGCCGAGCTGAAGGACTCCGCCGCCGCCCTGCGGGGGGTGACCCGGTGCCTGCCCCTGTTCCACGACATCCGGGGCTCCTTCGACCGGGATCCCGGCGCGCCCTTCGACCTGGTGGAGCTGTTCGAGCTCAAGCACTTCCTGGTCACCCTGGAGCAGGTGGTGCAGGCCTACGCCAAGATGCCCCCCATGTCCGGCATCGCCTTCCCCTCCCTGGCCGACGCCCTGGAGCTGATGGATCCCGAGGGCCGCCGCCTGCCCACCTTCTCCGTGGTCAACTCCTACCACAACGACCTGGCCCCCCTGCGGGCGGAGAAGGCCAAGCTGGAGAAGGCCATCCGCATGACCC